>CAYMXF010000054.1:1305-3829 GCA_964393935.1 uncultured Planctomycetaceae bacterium | reverse complement strand
CCTCGCACGGCCGGTCCACGGCGGCCAGAACAGACGGTACAGTTTGCTTCGCCGGACACAGCCGAGGGCGGCTGCTCTACATGCTCGCCGACGGACGCAGGCGATAGTAGCATATCCGGCCATGGGCGAACATTTCGCCAGCCGCCGCTATCTGCTGAACTTCGAGAGCCAGCGCCTCGGGCAGGTCTTCACCGACGTGCTGGTGATCGGCGCCGGCGTCGCCGGCCTTCGCGCGGCGATCGAGGCGGGCCGTCGCAGCCATGTCATCCTCATCAGCAAGGACGCCGTCTCGGAGTGCAACACGGCCTACGCCCAAGGCGGCATCGCCGTCGTCACCGACAAGACGGACAGCGTCGCGGCGCACGTCGCCGACACGCTTGAAGTCGCCTGCGGACTGGGCAACCGCGAACGAATCGAATTGATGGCCGGCGAGGGGCCGACCCGCCTGAAGGAACTGTTGGATTGGGGTGCGGCGTTCGACTTCGAAGGAGGTGCGGTCGCGCTCGGGATGGAAGGCGGGCACTCCGCGCGGCGCATCGTCCATGCCGCCGGCGACGCGACAGGCCGGGAACTCAGCCGCACGCTCGCGCGCCGCGCCGCCTCGATGGAGACGGTCCGCCTCTTCGAGAACTGTTTCGTCATCGACTTGGTCGTGGAGGACGGGCGCTGCATCGCCGCCCTGACGCATCATGAAAAATACGGTCATCAAATCATCTGGGCCAAACAGACGATCCTGGCCTCTGGCGGGGCGGGATGCCTTTTCCGCGAGACCACCAACAGTCCGTCGGCGACGGCGGACGGTCACGCGATCGCCTTCCGCGCCGGGGCGATGCTGCGCGACATGGAGTTCGTGCAGTTCCACCCAACCGCGCTCTACGTCGCCGGCGCCGCTCGGGCGCTCATCAGCGAAGCCGTTCGAGGAGAAGGGGCGTATTTGGCCGATCGGGAGGGTCGCCGCTTTATGCCGGCCTACCATGCCGACGCAGAGCTGGCCCCCCGCGACGTCGTCAGCCGGGCGATCCTTCGCCACATCGTCGACACGTCGGCGACCTGCGTTTATCTGGACGTTCGGCACTTTCCCGCCGGTCAGTTCGCCAAGCGATTCCCGAACATCGCCGCGCTGTGCCGCGACTTTGACATCGACGTGTCCAAGAATCTCATCCCTGTCCGGCCCGCGGCCCATTACATGATCGGCGGCCTCGCGGTGGATACGACGGGCCGCTCCTCCGTCGAGGGCCTCTGGGCCTGCGGAGAAGCGGCGGCGAGCGGCGTCCACGGGGCCAACCGGCTGGCCAGTAACTCGCTATTAGAGGGCCTGGTCTTCGGCCAACGGGCCGGTCAGGAGTCAGCCGAAGCGGCCTGTCGCCAGGCGGCGCACGGCGGTCCGAAACATTTGCGGAGCATCATCGAGCCCAGCCCCCGGACGGAGTTGGATCTCGCCGACGTCCGCAACAGTCTTCGGGCGCTGTGCTGGCGAAATATCGGCATTGACCGCAACGGTGACCGTCTCCGCGAAACGATGGAGATCATCGACTTTTGGGGCCGGTACGTGATGGACAAGGTCCTAGATCACCGGGCCGGTTGGGAGACCCAGAACATGCTCACGGTCGCCCGCTGCACGGCCCTGGCGGCCTTGGCCCGCGAAGAGTCCCGCGGCGTCCACTTCCGCGACGATTATCCTTTGCCCGATGACGCACGCTTTCTCGGCCACATCACCTTGCAACGCGTGGGCGATGCGATCCCCTTGGGATTCGAGAAGATCGCCGGATGAGGATCGCGCGATCGTCCGCACAAATACCGATGCGAAAACACATCGTCACAACAATCTAATCGCCTCAACGACCTTAACCGATAGCTCCAGCGTCCACTCCTACCGGTGGGCTAGAGGAGTCCGGAAAGATGTCGTCCCTACCCTTGGATCATGGCGCGCCCGGCGCTCGTCCGATTCATCGCGACCGGCACTTGATTCCGATCCTGATCGGGATCGTCGGTTTCTTCGTCGTTCTCGGCATCGCGCAGTCCATGGAATCCCACGATTCGCATGGCGGCTGGATTAATGCTTACAGCTTCTTGATCGTCTGCCTCGCCCCGCTCGCGGTGCTAGCGACTGTTTATGGATGGGCCGGTGTCGTCGATGCGTTCCTTTGGATTTTTCGAAGACCCACGCCTGGGACCGCGCCGCGCGAGGCCGTGACTTTTTTCCAGCTTGCCGCGGCCTTCGCGATGGCGTTCGGGTTCCTGAACACGCTCGTCGGGTTGGTCCTGAGCCTGACCGATCTCGCCGACCCTCGCCGACTCGGGCCGGGAATCGCCTTGGCGCTGCTCAGCCAACTCTACGGCGTGTTCATCGCGATCGCCTGCCTCGCCGTCGCGGCGTACATTGCCCGGCGACATCAAGAACCGCTCGTGCTGATCCGGCTCGCTCGTCGTGCGGCCAGCATCGCGGGTCTGACGGTCGTTGCCGGCACGCTCACGACGCTCCTCGTCTTCGGCATTCTCATGCTCAGCGTCGCGCCGGGGCTGT
>CAYMXF010000054.1:0-1205 GCA_964393935.1 uncultured Planctomycetaceae bacterium | reverse complement strand
ACGTCGATCGATTTCCAAAAGCCATAACGCGAACGCCGGAGCCGCGACATCTCGCCCCAATCAACGTAGACGTGCGAATAGCCCCTATCTCGAAGCCAGGCGATCAACTCCGCCGGCGTCGAATGGGCCGCCGCCTCGGCAAAGGGATTGCGATTGAAGACGACGCAGTAATCCACGCCCGCGTTCAGATAAAACCGCTGTGCGTCGCCGACCATCAAGACCTTCTTGCCTGAGGCGGCCAGCGAATTGAGACGCGGGATATGGGCGGCGTGTGTCCACTGGCCATCGGTGAACCAATCGAGACCGTCCGTGTTGCGAGCGGCGAGAATCTCGAAGGCGTGCGCTTCGGCGAAAATACCGAGCAGCGTCTTGAGATTGAGAGCGACCGTTGCCACTACGACGATGGGAAATACCCATGCACGGGTCATCGTGTGCAACGCCTCCCACGCGTGACCAAAGAGGACGCACGCCGGGATCAACAACACGATGGCGAAGCGATCGGCGAGATGTGTGAAGCCCATCCAGGTCGTCAGCCCGACCGCGATCATGAGGGTGCAAGCGATGACGCAAACCGTGCCGCCCTCATCCTTCTTATCATTTTGTGAAACCCACCTCCGCATCAGCCGTCGCGCCGCCTCCGCCACGATCGCAAGGCCGATCACCGGCCCGAACATCACCGAGCCCAAGACTTCGCTCCACGCCCGTCGCATTCTCGCCGGCAAGGGTCGATCCTCCGGCGCGGGCAGATGCCCTTCGTGCCACCGCGCCGCCCCGTCGTCGTCCCAAATGCCGGCGCGTTCATGGAAAACGCTTCTCGCCAATGGAAAGAGGGGATTGCCGGTGTAAACAGTGTTCTTAATCAGCCACGGCGATATAGCAACAAAGGCCGCCGCGACGAACGCGACAAAATGTGACAGTGCTCGGGGCTGTCCGCGCATCGAAATCCACAAGGCCGTCAGCGCTAACGGTATGAGCGTCGCCGGGACGCCGGTGTATTTGCACCCGCACGCGAATCCGGCGCACAGCCCGGAGACGATCATCCAGCGAAGCGCGGCCGAACCCTCGGCCCGCGTCGAGCGCATCATCGCCGCCAGGGCCATCGCCGAGAAAAACAAGAGCCCGCATTCAACATAGGCCAGAGCGGCGACGTAACTGACGAGCGGGCAAACGGCGGCCATGACCCCGGCGACGATCCCCGGACCGCG
>CAYMXF010000053.1:0-16091 GCA_964393935.1 uncultured Planctomycetaceae bacterium | reverse complement strand
AGTTGGCGAAACAGCGTCACGAACGCCCACGTCACGAAAAACGTGACCACCGGCGCGACCAGCAGGACCCACCAGTGCATGCGCATGAAGAGCACATACCCGTTGACCAGCACATACGCGACGATCAGGCCGAGCGTGAGCGTCAGCGCGATGCGCGGCCCGCGTGCGCTGGTGATCCAACTGACCAGGGCCCCGCCGAGAAGCGATATCCATACGCCCAGCGCCCGGCTCGGCGGGGAGATGAACTGCTCCTGGAGGATGGCGTTGAGTACGTTAGCATGGCACATCGCTCCGTTGGTCTGCGGATCGATCGGCGTGATGACGATGTCGCCCTGCGCCGTCGCCGCGAATCCGAGAAAGACGTATTTCCCGGTGAGCACCGGGCTCAACTCTGCCTTGAGCGCGGCGATG
This sequence comes from uncultured Planctomycetaceae bacterium, assembly GCA_964393935.1. Lineage (GTDB taxonomy): Bacteria > Planctomycetota > Phycisphaerae > UBA1845 > UTPLA1 > DATEMU01. Next base: position 15,680 of record CAYMXF010000053.1, on the reverse strand, counting down.
TCGCGTTCGAGCCCTTCATTAGCCTTTCTTAGCCGCGCGACGTCCTCCTTGATGATCCGCTGCGCCGCCTTGAACCGCTTCGCATCGGCCGCCGCCGCCGGATCAGCGGCCAACTCCGCCGTTGGAATCCGATCAATCTCCTCACAGTTCAACTCTACCGCCGAAACGGCCAGCGCTTGCTCCTTACGAATCCGCACCAACATTTCGTCGGACTGTCGCTCAAGCTCCGCGGTCTGGGCCGGTGACATATTCTGCCGCAGTTTCGCTTTGTGCAGCCGACGCGCGAGCGCCAATTGCTCATTGACGCGCTCGCGATACGGATTGTCCGCGTGAACGACCTGTGCCGACTCGGCCGGGCCGCTTGTGGTGACGATCTGGTACTGCCCCTTGCCGGCGGCGATGACCTCCGCAAGGGCGTAGTTGATCGCCGTCTCGTTGTTCTTGATCTGTCGCCGCGCATCCGCCAGCGCCCAAACCTTGGCCGCGGAAATGTGCGGAAAATCCCCGCCCGTCCGCCAGTCTTTCGCCGTCGTCGTCCACGGAATGATCAGGTTCCCCCCGTCATCAAGCGGCATCCGCACTGGTTCGCCCGTCGCCCGCGGGATGGTTAACATGCCATCATTCGAAAGTGTCGCCCGCCCGATCTCCAGGCCATTAATCTGCCTCGCCGCCGCAAGACCCATGTGCGCCAGCGCCCGGCCTTCATAATTCAACAAGATCGGCACGCGGCGAACCGCCCCATCGGCGTCCGCGCTGAAATTCACCACCGCGATATCCTTGGCCGCCTGGGCCAGTGGATACAAAAGCGGGACCGGCCTCTTCGCCCGATGAAGCCTCCCCGCAGCGCCGGCGTCAAGGGGAAAGGTCGCCTTCTCCAGCGCGGCCAATCCTCGACGCGTGCGAATGGCGTCAAGGACGTCCGTCCGGTCCGCGTTCTGCCGGCCCTTGTGCTCGCCGAGAATCTTCTCGATGGCGGACTGAGGCGTCGCGCCTGGAATGAACTCGCGGGCGACCAGCTCCTGTGCCACCGCCGTCTTCACGCCCGCCACGACCGACGCGACGTCCTCCGGCTTGCAATGCAGCCGCTCCGCTAATTCCTGATCGGAAAGCGTGAACCGGCCGAGCAATTCATCTCGCATCCGTAGGCGCAACAACTCCTTTTGAACCTGGGCTCGCTGCTCGTGAACATCCGGCAGCCCCATGGCTTTCATCGCGCCCTCGATCGTCGCGTTCTTATTCGACGGCCGCCACGCGCGAAGTCGGTACGCCAACGAATCCGGCTCCCGAGGATCAATCGTCTCGAACTGCGCCGCCATCGCAACGTTGCCGCCCGCGCGGATCGCGTCGGCCAGTTCCAAATCTCCGAAGACCCGGTTCTCTTCGGAGACCTCGCCGAAGACGGAGACCGCCAGTCCGACCTCGGCCTCCTCTTCAAGACGCGGATCCTCGTCGTAAGGCCGCTCTGGTTCGCTCAGCAGCAAGTCCACTATGACATCGGCGGGCTTCAGCTCCTCCAGCGCGCAAAGCAGGTCCGCCGTCTGTTTTCTCCGCCACGGCCACCGACCGACGCGGTCCAGCGAATTGTCGTCGATGTCGAGGTGAACGATCGCCGTCGTCGGCATCAGCCGGTTGCAGTGTCGCACGCGAACGTCGTACGCCTGCAATTCAAGCTTCTGATCCGTATCGATGACGAAGAAATAGTTAAGGCACAGCGTGGTGACCGCCAGGCCGGTGAGCGTGCCGCGAAGTTGTTGTCGACTTTTAAGTGTCAAAAAGAAACATCCCGCGCAAACCCGCAGCGGCCGGCGCTTCTGCCGGCCGTAGGGCGCGGACAAACGCCGAACCGAATATTCTCGCGTGCCTCAGTATATCTTCTTAACCGTCGCGCCGGGGTAATACGTCGCCAGGATTTGCTTGTAATCCATCCCGTGGCTGGCCTTCGTCTCCATCCCATATTGACACAGGCCCATTCCATGCCCGAACCCGCGGCCGTCCCTGAAAATGAAAATATTGCCCTGCGTCGCGATAGTGAAATTCGTCGACTTGAGGATCCGCCCGCCCATGCACAGCCGAAAGTCCTCGCCAACCAGCGTCTCCTTCTGTCCGCCGGATCCGAGTACCTCGATGCGGATGATCCGCCCATCCTTGGTCAGCTCCTTTGGACGAAGCTCCGTGACCATTCCCAGCTTCGACAACGTCGGATATCGCGCCAGGAGCCGCTTCGTCACTTCGGTCCTGGAAATCGTCACCGGCCCCCAGCGATAGTGCTTCGCTGATTGACAATCGTTGCATACGACCCCTCCGGCCAACGGCGGAAGATTCGGATCGCGTAGTTTGACGTTGTTGACGTGCTGAGAGAGCCCGCCGCAGCATGAGGAGTAATAGGTGCAGAACATCGTGTCCTCGCCGCCGCTGTTCCACACACAAACCTCTCCGCTGGTCACCTCGGCCGCGGTGACCGCTCCGGACTCCTCCGCCTGGACGCCATCGTACACCTGACTGCTCTCGTCGTCGGCCACGTCAAATGATCGAGAGGCGGGCGTCTTCGATCGCATGTACAGCGCGTACGTCCTGGCCGCGACGGCCTGCGCCTTGAACGACTCTCGGTGGAAAGACCGCGGCAATTCCCCGCGCAGTACGCCGCGCAGATAAGCCTCAATGTCCACGTGATTTGTAAAGACGAGCCCTTCCGCGGTCCGCTGGATTCTGAGCAATCCCCGATAGGTCTTGTCCTCCAAAACAATACTCGCGTCGCGCGTCGGAGACACCAAGATGTCGTCGCACGCCAGCGTCCGGTCGCCGAGCTGAATTCCCGACGCGGACGCGGCCCGTGCCTCGCATCGTGAAAGACGATCTTGCGGCCCGGAGAGTTCTCGCCCGTTGACCGTCTCGGTGATTTTGTAGGAGGACGTGATCGCAAGCTGCGCGGCGGGCCGCGCCTTTCGGCCGAGCAGGCGAACACGAATCTGCCGCTCGACGACGATCTCCGGCGGTCCTTCCTCCGGACGAACCGGCCTCCAGCCCATCGATTCGGAGAAGTTCAGGCAACCGATGAAGAAAAAGGCGATCCCCCCGAGCGCAAGGGCCAAGCTTCCGACGGGCCCCCTGCGGCGCAACCAGCGGGCGATGGCCAGGACCGCTCTGTTTTTTCCGAAATCAGACAGCACAGCGCCAAATCCATCGCTTCGGAAGCGTCTCCGTACGCCGACTCATGAGAGGCGACGCCTATTCGGCGTTCTTAAGTGAGAGACCTAGATCCGTCAGACAGATCTTGATCTCCTTGAGCGACGTCGCCCCGAAGTTCCGCGATGAAAGCAGCTCTTGTTCGGACCGCGAGGCCAGCTCGCCGATCGTGTTGATCCCCAGCCGCTGTAAACATTTTCGCGATCGAACGGAGAGTTCAAGTGCGCCAACGCCTCGAGACAGAACCTCGAGGTCGCCGATCTCCGCCGGAATCGGCGCGATCGGTGTGACGACGATTTCCGGCTTTTGCTCGGCGTTCTGCCCCAGCGTCAGACCTTTCTGCGTCAACATGGCCTTGATCTCACGAAGCGAGGTCTCGCCGAAGTTCTTGTAGGCCAATAGCTCCGCCTCGGTCGTCCGGAGAAGATCGCCGAGCGTGTTGATGTTCATTTTCTTCAAACAGTTGCGGCTGCGGACGGAAAGCTCGAAGTCCGTCACCGGGATATCCAAAACAGCGTCGTGCTTCTCCTGGAGCTTTTGCTGCTGCTCGTCGATGTACATGTCCTGAGCGGCTTGAACATCCTTGAGATAAAGCAGCGCCCTCGCGTGATTCGGATCCACCTCCAGTACGCCCAGCAGGCACTCCTCCGCCTTCTCGTATTCACAACGATCCTCGTGAATGACCGAGAGGTTCATCAGCGCGTGTGTGTGGATAAAAGGCAGCTCCGTGCAGCGAAGATAGAGTTCCATCGCCCGCTCGTCGCTCCCGTGCAGGTCCAACAGGTAGGCCAAATGAAAAAGGCTGTCGGCGTGGTCGGGGTTAAGGCTGATGGCCTTCTCATATTCCCCTATGGCCGCCTCGACCTGGCCCCCCTCGGCCAATACCCGGCCTTGCGCGTAATGCCACTGCGCCGAATTCCCGCCGCCGCCGGCCTGCTCGCGCAGAATTCGGGCAGCCTGCTCATGATCGCCGGATGCGAGCAAACACTCCGCCCGCAAACACTCGCACTCCAGCCGGTCCCAACCGCCGCGCGCGGCGCTTTCAAACGCTTGAATCGCCTCCGCGTAGCCCTTCCTATCGCGCAGGGCCTGGCCCAAATAAAAATCGCGCTGCGCTCCAGGTCGGGCCTTCTGAAGCCACTTGATCGTTTCCGTGTTATTGCCCAAGAGGAGCTGACACAGACCGAGCTTCAGCGCGTCAGCGTCGTTGCCGCCGGCGCCGGCCCGCTCTGAAAGCTGGCGCACCGATGAAATGAACCGTTCAATCGATTCGCTATCGGCGAACGCCGCTTCTTTCAGTGCTCGGTAGGACACCTCTTCGAGGGTCGGGTTCGCCAGCAAAATGCCGAAGTCAAGGATCGTCTCCATGGTGGTCGCTCTACTCCTTTAGGGGTGTTGCCTGGGAACGGCGATTGATTATCCAATCCAAGCGGCATCCGGCCGCACCGAGGAGCTGAAAGGCATTGCCTCGCGCCGAACCAAGTATTGTAAACGAACAACGGCGGCTTTCAAGTGATCTCCACCCCCCCCTTTAAGCAATCAACCTAGGGGCCCTTCATGGCTCTCCTCCGGTTTTATTTTTAAAAAAGCCACTTGGCTGTACCTGGTTGGACCACCGAACGTTACGTCCAATGATAGTTTTGCGATTTTAGGTTCCCGATATTTACCGGTTGTCTACAAGGGGGAGGCTTGGTATGATATCCGACCTGATATCTTAGTGCGAAGTCTATCGCCATAACTGCTTTATTGAAAAATACTTAATACTACATTTTCCCGGGATGATCGGCGCCATTGATCGCCTCATCCGCCAACGGAAAAAAGGGTCGCATGGACCGTATTAGCGAGTCTGTTTGGGCGGACATCCTCGGCCACGTCCGAACCCATCACCCCGCCATTTCACGCGGATGGTTTAGCCAATTGCGCCCTGCCGACTTAGTTGGGGGCGAGCTTCTCGTACAGGCCGCGAATCCCGCTCAACTCGACTACATGAAAGAACACTGCGTCAGGCCCTTCGTCGAAGCAGCCCAGGCCGCCACCGGCAGACTCGTCTCCGTCCGATTCGATTCCGTCGACGAGGAGGTCTCGATCGGCCGGACTGAACGGCCCTGGACCGCCTCGACGATCATCGAACCCGACGCGCCGCCGGTTCGGCTTAACGGCGACTACATCTTCGATAACTTCGTCGTCGGCCCCTGCAACCAGTTAGTGCATGCGAGCTGCGTCGCCGTCAGCCAATCACCCGGCACGGTTTACAACCCGCTATTTATCCACGGCAACACCGGTCTCGGCAAAACGCACATGCTTCATGCCATCTGCCATCGAGTCCTCGATCAAAACCCCGCAGCGCGAATCGCCTACCTCTCTTGTGAAATGTTCGTCAATCACTTTATTGAAGCCGTTGAAAAAGGCGCCCTCAGCGGCTTCCGCTATCGCTACCGGCACGCGGACATGCTCCTCATCGACGATCTGCAATTCTTGACCGGCAAGGATCGCACGCAAGAAGAGTTCTTCCACACCTTCAATACGCTCTACCAACTTCACAAGCAAATCGTCCTCTCGGCCGACTGCTCTCCAGCGGACATCCCACAGCTCGAAGAGCGGCTCGTAAGCCGTTTCAAGTGGGGACTGGTCGCGCGGATCGATTCTCCCTGCCTCGAAACGCGCCTCGCCATTCTTCGCAAAAAACTGGGACTGCGCGGTTGGGAATTGCCGGACGCCGTCGTTCAATACGTCGCCGCCAATATCAAATCCAACTCGCGCGAGCTGGAAGGCGCGCTCAACCGACTTCATAGCAACACGATGGTCGAGAATCGCCCCATCGATCTCGCTTTTGCTAAACGGATACTGGGCGAAGACCGCCCCGCCCCACCCCGCCAAATCCGCATCCAGGACATCATGAGCGCCGTAACGGACCGTTTCGCCGTCAAACTCTCCGACCTCCAAGGTCGAAAACGCAGCCGCTCAATCGTTCTGCCGCGGCAGGTCTGCATGTACCTCGCTCGACAACTCACACACCACAGCCTCGACGAAATCGGCGGTTACTTCGGCGGCCGTGATCACACCACCGTCATGCACGCGAACCGGCTGGTCGCCCGTCGCCGCCAGAACGACACTATCTTCCGCAACCGCTTGGAGGAGATCGAGGAGGCGCTGCAACGCTCATGAACCACGCCCGTTCGATCTTTCCACACAGTCAGCCTGAACCCCGATGGGACAAATTGTGGATAACCTGCGTCGACCTCCGATTTCCACACAGGAGCCCGGGGCGAAAGCAAGGCAAGCTGTGTGTCGGGCAACCTCCTGCCGACCGATCCACAAAGCGAATGACAGCTTATTCAGCATGGACGAAACGACCGCTTGATTGTATGATCCTGTCCGCTCGAAAGTTGGCCGCTACGTAGTTCGTCAGCGTTCCTTTTTGACAGTGCATACGAGGTATGAATACTAACTTTTATAGATATTCATCAGAATATAATCAACCTAAATTGATACGACCGTGAGAGCGGGAGGGAGCAAACTATGAAATTCATTTGTGATCGTCTGGCCCTCTTGGATGCCCTTTCGGCGACCTCCAGCGTGACCTCCACGCGAACGCCCAAGCCGATCCTTCAGTGCGTCCGCCTGACCGCAGAGAAGGACCAACTCACCCTCACGGCCTACGACCAAGAAGTTGGGCTCCGCTATCGCGTCCGGCAGGTGGAGGTCAACAAGCCCGGTGATACGCTGGTAGGCGGAGAACGCCTCTTTGGAATCGTACGAGAGTCCGCCGACGAAACCCTGGCCTTCGAAACTTCCCAGGACCTCTTGCACATCCGTGGCGCGGACAGCCACTTCCAAATCGTCGGACAAAACATCCGCGAGTTTCCGCCCGTGCCCGACATGGAGGGCGATCCTAACTTCACCGTGAAGATCGGTCCTCTTCGTAGCGCGGTCGATCAGACGCTCTTTGCCGCGGCGAGGGAAAACACCCGCTACGCAATCAACGGCGTCCTGTGGGAGAAACAAGCCAAGAACCTTGTCTTGGTCGCCACGGACGGGCGGCGCTTGGCGCTATCCAGCGCGTCGCTTGAAAAATCCGTGGGCGAGGATTCCCACGCGATCGTGCCGACCAAGGCCCTGCAACTTTTGGGCAAGCTCCACTTTTCCGCCGACGAAACCGTCGATATCCGCCTGACCTCGAATCAGATCATCCTTCGTTCCGAACGGGCCACCATCAGCAGCGTCCTCGTCGAGGGGCATTTTCCCAAGTACCAGGACGTCATCCCCCGCGATCACGACAAGAAAATCCCCCTGGAAACGGCCGGTTTTCTTAGCGCCGTCAAACGGGCCGCCCTCCTGGCCAGCGCCGAGTCGAAGGGGATCCGCGTCGCGCTCGGGCCCGAGGGAATGGTCCTTTCCAGCCGCGCCCCGGAACAAGGCGAGGCGACCGTCCGCCTCAAGGTGGATTACTCCGGTCCCGAACTCACCATCGGTTTTAACCCCGAGTTCCTGGTGGATGCCCTCCGCGTCTGCGCCGAGAATATCACGCTGGAACTGCGGGACGGGGCCAAGCCCGGCGTCATCAAAAGCGGGCCGAATTTTCAATATGTCGTGATGCCGGTCAATTTGTCGTAAAACACGTAGCGATGAGCGGGGCGATTCGATAGGGACTCTGTGCATGAAAACCGTCGCGGACCGCCGCACGATCCTGCGTTCTAATCGGCTGGAAAACGCCCCGCCGGCGGTACAGGAATTGTTCTGGCGGCGCTATAATCAAGCTCGAAGTCGGCGGCGGCCCCCGTTGAGCCTGCAAGAGCTTCTGGACGTGGTCACGAAGGACTCCCGGTTGCAGCCGGCCGAGCCGCTTGACGAGGTCGCCGCGGCCTGGCAAGGGGCAGTGCCCGAAGAGTTCCAAAAATTGACCCGCGTCGAGGGCCTTTCCGGAGGCCGCCTTCGCGTCGCAGTCGATAGCGCGGCCACGCGTTACGTCCTGGGGCGGCAGATGGGGCAGACCTTGATCGACGCCTTGAACACCTCGGTAGGTTCGCAGGTCGTCCAACGGATCGACTTTCGATTGGGACTCCGGACGGAAGGCGGCCAAAAGATTTCGCCGCCGTGCCGCGGTTTGAAACGATAGGCATCCATGAGCGCACCCCCCACGAACTCAGAGGCCGCCGCGATCCTGGAAACGCCGCGCGCGGCCCCGATCGCCCCGTCGCCGCAAGTCTACGATGCCGATAGCATTCGTGTCCTGGAGGGGATGGAAGCGGTCCGCCTGCGGCCGTCGATGTACGTCGGGGATACTGGCCTGCACGGACTGCACCACTTGGTGTGGGAGGTTGTCGATAACTCCGTCGATGAGGCCCTCGCCGGCGTCTGCCGCAACATCCTCGTCAAGATCAACACCGACGGAAGCTGCACCGTCAGCGACGACGGCCGCGGCATCCCCGTCGAGACCAAGAGTTTTCCCGACAACCCCCAACTCGATGGCAAGAGTTCGCTCGAGATCGTCCTGACCGTCCTCCATGCCGGCGGCAAGTTCGACCGCGAGTCCTACGCGGTCAGCGGCGGCCTTCATGGCGTCGGCGTCAGCGTCGTCAACGCCCTTTCCGAATCGCTGGTCGTCGAAGTCCAGCGCGGCGGCAAAGTCTACACCATGCGCTTCGAACGCGGCAAGGCCGTCAAGGACATCGAGGTCATCGGCGAGACGACCCACACCGGGACGCGCGTCGAGTTCAAGCCCGACCCCGAGATCTTCGCCGATACGAACTTCCGAACCGAGACGCTCGTGACGCGACTCCGCGAACTCGCCTACCTTAATGAGGGCCTGAAGATCCAATTCGCCGACGAGCGAACCGGCAAGCAAGACGAATTTTGCTACACCGACGGTCTCCGCGCCTTCGTCGATTACATGAACGAAGGCAAGGAGGGCCTGCACAAGGTCAAGGTGCTCAGCAGCCGCGACGAGGCGGCGGGACTGGGCTGCAAGATCGCCTTCCAATTCAACAACAGCTACAACGAGAACATCCTCGCCTTCGCCAACAACATCAAAAACCGAGACGGCGGCACGCATCTGTCCGGCTTCCAGACCGGCCTGACCCGTACGCTCAACGCCTACGCAAAGAAGAACAACCTGGTCAAAGGCGACCTCCAACTCAAAGGCGAGGACTGGCGCGAGGGGCTGACCGCCGTCGTCTCCGTCCAGGTCCGCGAGCCGGACTTCCAGGGCCAGACCAAAGACCGCCTCATGAATCTCGATGTCGAGTCCTTCGTTCAGCAGGTCGTCAACGAGCAACTCGGCAACTGGCTGGAAGAAAGCCCCGGCGACGCCAAGCGCGTCATCAATAAAGGCATCCAGGCCGCCGCCGCCCGCGAAGCCGCGCGCAAAGCCCGTGAAGCGACGCGAAAGAGCGCCCTGTCCAGCGGCAACCTCCCCGGTAAGCTCTGGGACTGCCGCAGTAAGAACCCCGATGAGTCGGAACTGTTCCTGGTCGAAGGCGATTCCGCCGGCGGCTCGGCCAAGCAAGGCCGCGAATCGCTCGTGCAAGCCATCCTCCCCCTGAAGGGCAAGATTCTCAACGTCGAGAAGGCCCGCGCGGATAAGATCCTCGCCCACGAAGAAATCAGGACGATCATCAGCGCGTTGGGCTGCGGCGTGCCCGGCACCGAGGACTTCGACACGACCAAGTGCCGCTACGGCAAGATCATCATCATGACCGACGCCGACGTGGACGGTAGCCACATCCGCACGCTCCTGCTGACGTTCTTTTTCCGCAATATGCCCGACCTGATCAAGCAAGGGTACATGTACATTGCGCAGCCGCCGCTCTATTTACTTAAGCGTGGTAAAAAGGCCGAGTTCGTCCTCAACGACACCATCATGGATGGCAAGCTCACGGACTGGGGTCTCGATAATACTCGCCTGGCGGTCCGCGAATTCGGCGCCGACGGCCGCCCCTCAGGCAAGGAACGGTCCCTCACCGGCGACGATCTCCGCGAACTCGTCCGTGTCCTCGACGACATGAAATACATCGAGCGCGTGCTCAGTCGCCGCGGCATCGACTTCGAGCCCTTCATCAAGACGCACCATCGGCCCGGCGCCGCGTTGCCGCGGATTCGCGCCGTCCTCGGCGAGGACGAACATTACTTCGCCGATGACGACGCCTTCAACCGCTTCCGCCGCGAGACCCAGGAGCGCCTCGGCGCGCTGGAAGTCCTCGAAGGCGGCATGAGCATCCCCACCAAACGCGCCGACGACGGCCAGGTCGCGCAGCTCGTCCGCTACGAGTTGCCCGAATGCAAGAGGCTGGAAAAGGTCCTAGGCTGGCTGGAGGAACACAGGCTTCACCTCGACGACTACTTCACCAAGCGAGAAGAACTTGTCACCGGCGAACTCTCCCCCGCCAAGTACGTCCTCATGCCCGAGGGCCATGATCCCGCCGAACTCAGCAACCTCGCCTCCGTCGCCGAAGGCGTCCGCAAGCTTGGCCAGCAAGGCGCGACCATCAAGCGCTTCAAGGGCCTCGGCGAGATGAACCCCGAGGAACTCTGGGAGACGACCCTCGACCCGACCAAGCGCCAGCTCCTCAAGGTCGTCATCTCGGAAGAAGGCGACGATCGCGAACAATTGGAAGTCGACTGGCGCGCCGCCGACCGCATCTTCTCCATCCTCATGGGCGACGACGTCGAAGTCCGCCGCGGCTTCATCGAAACCAACGCCATCCACGTCAAAGACCTGGACATCTGACGGAATGACTAATTAAGAATAGCGAATAGCGAAAGGAGAAGATTCGCCCCCCCTCTTCTTTCGCTATTCGCTATTCGCTATTCGCTATTACACTCCCGCCAATGAATCCCGCCCCCCGCAAACGCGCCCGCTTCGCGCTGTGGTATGAATCAACCTCCCGGCCGCACTACTTCCTGATCGGCTTGGTCGCCCTTCTCTACGCCCCGTCGCTCGCGAGCGACTTCATGGTCGACGATCATCGCCTCCTCCGCGTCTTCAGCGAATATCGCGGAGGCCGTCGCGCTGCACCAAACGCCTACCAATTCCTTTCCGGCGACGAACAAAACAAAGCTGAGCGCGCCGCCGGATGGTATCCCTGGTGGCTGCCGGACGAATTGAAGTACAGGCATTTCCGCCCGCTCTCGGAGCGCTTCCTTTACGGCGAATACTTGCTCTTCGGCGAGCATCCGTTCGGCTTTCGCCTGGTGGGCATCGTCCTCTACGCCGTCGGCGTCCTGCTCGTCTTTAATCTGTTGCGTCTCGTCGGCTGCGACGAGCGCCTCGCCCGCTGGGGCGCGCTGATCTTCGCCGTCGCCGGTTGCCACGCGATCCCCGTCGACTTCATCTCCGCGCACTGCGACATCTTGGCGCTGGTCCTCTCCGCCGCCGCCGCGTTATCCGCTGCGCGCTATCTGGAGGGCGGCTCGCCCGCGCAACTGATCGCATCACTCTTTTTTCTCGCGGCCGGTCTCTTCGCCAAGGAGGCCGTCCTCCCCATCGTCCTCTGGCCCGCGTGTCTTTGGTTTATCATCCGCGGTCAAAAAGACGCGACCCGCCGCGCGGGCGTCATTGGTAGTTGCTGGCTCATGCTCGGCGTGGCCTGGCTGGCGCTCTACATCTCCACGAAATGCGGCGCGAACACCTCGCTCATGCTCGACCCGCTCGCCGCGCCGATGGACTACCTCCGCGCCGCCCCGCTGCGCGCCATGCTGCTGCTTTCAACTTGGATCATCCCCCTCAACCCCTTCCTCCTGGAATTCCAACTCGGTCGCGCGGACTTGCTCGCCTACTACGCGGCGATCGGGGCCGTCGCCCTCGCGGCCGTCGCCATCATGTTCTTCCTGAACCACCGCCGCCAGCGAGGTGTCGCCCCCATGGCCCTCTGGTCCATCATGTTCCTGCCCATCCTCGTCTGCACGCCGCCCGACGATCGCGTTATGGTCCTGCCCAGCATCGGTCTCGCCTTCCTCGCCGCCGCCTGGATGACACGGCCGAGCTCCAACGAATCATTCAAGCTCCGTCGCCTCCCCGTTTTCTTGTTCATCATCATCCAGTTGACGACGTCCTCTCTGACGATCGCCGTTATGGGCTACATGGAACGCTGCGCGCAAAACAACCTGAAGACGATGGTCGCCGCCTTCCATCGGCCCCTGAAGCCCGGAGACGAAATCTTCGCCGTCAACGGCCCCTACCCCTTCGATGGCCTTTTCATGCAGGATCGACTCCATCGCGTCCTCCCCAATTCCTCCGTCGGCGCGAGACTCCTCACCGACGCCGCCGGCCCCTTCGTCACGCGCGTGGATACGCGTACCCTCCGGCTGGAAGTCTTTGGCACACGATTCCTCCAAAGCTTCCTCGGTCGAATGGGAACGCTTAGAAATCGCCCGAGATCGGTCGGCGATACGATCGATGCCGGTGTGCTGAAATGCCGGATCGTTGCCGCCGACGAGCGCGGCGTGAAAGCCGTCGAAATCGAGTTCGCCGAATCCCTCGAATCGGATTCCTATCGCTTCTTCTGGTTCCCCCCCGACGGCGTGCCACGCCCCTGGACCATCCCGCCAATCACCCGCTAAAAGCTTAATCGCGGTCGGCATTTGTGACATCGGCTCTTATTCTCTTCTCTTTTTCTCCGCGTGCTCTGCGCCTCTGCGTGAGACTCATCACTCCGGCCAGATGAGATTCCCCAGCGACCGCGCGTCGTAGCAATACCGCGGCGCTCGTGCCCAATCGGAGTACTCCCCGCGCTGCGGCTCGAGCCTCGCCAAATTGACCCCCCAAACTCGGCTTCGCGCCGCCTGCGGCCCCAGCGCCGACAGCGGGATCGCGATCTCCGCCGTCCAGCCGTCCTCGCTGACCGACACGGCGTAATCCGGCCGCCTTCCTTCCCACGCATTAACCTTGCCGATCGGCGGCGACACGCCGATCCCGCGCTCAAAGACCGGATCGCCGGTGGACTTGATGACGATGTGATACAAATCATCGCTCAGCGTTCCGGCCCCGCTCGGATCGATAAGGATTTCCACAAGATCTTCGCCGACCGGCATCAAATCCTCGTACTCGACGATGTTTCGCCGCGTCGCCGAGGAGAAGGCAGCCGCCTCCGGCGGCGCGGCCGCGCGAACGCCGATGTAGAGAGTGCCGCCCGCCTGACAAAAAGATGCGATCGTTTGTCGTTCCGCGCGTCGCCGGGCCGCCGCCGGCTGGCCGCCCACAAGCCGAAAATCTCCGGCGGTGTTGAACTCGCCCGGCGCCCAATCGTTAAGTTGCCCGTCCATCATGATCGCCCCCAACATCTTCGCCGGTTGAGCAATCGAGACGATGCCCTCGACGACCACTCGGCCCGACGTTCCCCCGTCGAACACCATCGATTGGCTGAAATGGCCATCCAGATCGAGGACGGGGAGCCCCGTCGCCTCAAACGCAATCGAGCGCTTGACAAGCCCCCATTCTTCAATCGGCCCGACGTGTATCGGCGTGCCGATCGCTCGCGCGCCCGGCGGTAGTTCCTCGAAAGAGAGATTTCCCTCGACGTTCGTCCGAAGGCTGCTTCGAATCGCGACGTCGAACGTGACGACATACTTCGGCTGCCGCGCTCGCGGATCGACGGCGACCCTTGCCGATTCCACCCAAGCCTCCAACCGCCGCGTCGATCCGAGGAACTTCGCCCACCCAGCCATGCTTACTGACCGATCCACCGGCGCTTCCCGGCCTTCCGTCAGCGCAAGGGCTGTTTCCTGCGAAAGTAGCGACCGGGCCTGCTCCCAAATCTCCGGGTCGTCCACGCGCCACCCCATCACGCCGTCCTGAAAGTTGTCGCCATACGCGTCCGTCCCACAGGCCTGAACCAACGAACCGGCCAAGAGTCGCGCCGTCTCCCCTCGCCCGTTCTGATCGAGCAAACGCAAATACTGGTATTCCTGGATTCCGATCTGTAGCTGCTTGAGCCGCACCGAAGGGACCGGTCCATCCACGCCAAATGACTTGCCCGGATAAAGCAGCCAGGAATCCGACGCCGCGCCGGGGTCCCGGATCGGCTCATCGAACAGCGCCGCCGGCCAATCCGTCGCGTGTGGCAACATGATCGCCTCCTGCCCGCGCAAGAACGCCTGCCACGGCAAGCTCCGCGCCTGCACCGGCGGCGCTTCGACCGCGAGCGATCCCGAATACGGCGGACGATCCGGAAGCAGCCATGTCCGTTTCTTGCGTGCACGAAGCGTCGAAAGCGTCGCGGCATGTTCGTATTGAGCCGGCGTCGACCAGATCTCGACCTGTTCGCTCAGGTCTTCGAACCGATGCTCGAACCAACCGAACGGGCTCATCGGCTGAGGAATGAGGCGCGAAAGAATCGAGAGCCGCTGATCAATGCCATGCGCCGTCGCCGCGAACTTCCGGAACCGCTCGTACTCCTCAGGCGACGGATTGAGCGACGGCGGGTAATCAAAATCGACGTAACTCCGCGGCAGCCACCCCTTTGATTCAAAATGCGCCCGCACCTGCGAAGCGTAATCCTGGAACGCGCCGTGATACGCCGACGAGGCCATCCCTTCGTACTGCGCCGGGTCCGGCTGGTGAACGTCGATCGGCATCGGCCAGGCATGCGCCGGCCTCTTATCTTCGTATGCCGTGCCGTCGATCAGCGGCCCGCAGAAGTCGTCGTACACGTCCCAATCCAGAGCGAGTCCCCCATCGCCGCCCTGCGACACCCGCGGTCGCACGTCATCGGTGTAAGGCGAAAGTCCGTGTTCGTGTAGAAGCGCAAAGGTCCGCGTGATCGACTGCCGCGCCCGATCGTCGGTCAACGCGGCGGGGATGTTCCGCGGATCGAGATCGGTCGCCGCCGCAATGATCGGCGCAAGCTGCACGCGAACCAGGACCGGGATCGCGTCCTGCGGCGAAAGAAAGATGTCACGAACAGCCAGCTCGATCGGCGTGCGGCTCTGACGACCGGAACCGTTTTTCAGGACGATGGCCGATCGATAGATATCCGGCCGCGCATCATTTGGAATGCGCACCTCAACGTAGATCGGGACGTTCGATCCCGCGAGGACCGTGACCGATTCCGCCTCCGACGGCGAGCGAGCCCCGTCGCCGTTCAGCGGTACCAGTGCATCGGGAAACGCCCGAGGCTCGCAAAGTCCCTGCGTCCGCAGATACCAATTCGGAAACCGCTCCACCCGCACCGGATAATGTCGGTAGAGGCGTACGGCCGCTCGGTCGATCGTGGCCGACGCGGAAACGAAGTCCTCCGCTTCGATCTCCACACTGGCCGCCGGGCGCCCGATCGCCGACAAAACGTACTCGAAACCGATCGTCTCGTTTACCGCCCCGACCAAGCGGATCGTGTTCTCAGACAACTTGAAACACGAGGTCTCGTCTCGCGGCGGCTCGCGCGACTCCACCCGGTCCGACGGCCCCGCCGCCCAAACCAGCGGAAAGACCGGCTCCGCCTTGCGCAACGAACATCCGGCTGTCATCGCGACGGCGATCAAAGCCGATAAGACATATCGCCTCG
>CAYMXF010000052.1:14169-16698 GCA_964393935.1 uncultured Planctomycetaceae bacterium | reverse complement strand
TGCTTCTCGGCGGGCCATACGTTCGACGACGCGCTGGAGATGGCCAAGGAGGCCATCGAGTTTCACATGGAGGGGCTCATCGAGAAAGGTCGGCCGATCCCCAGACCGAAGCGCATCGAAGACCATCGAAAGAATCGCGACCATGCCGGCGGGACGTGGGTCGTCGTGGCGGCCATGCCGTAGGAGACGCGCTAGAATCAACCGGTGTCGCTCATGCTTCGCACTACCTACGTCGCGTGGATGCTTCCGGTCGCGCTCGGCGTCGGCTGCGCACAGCCGTGGACGCCGCCGCACGATGCGACGATCCCGCCACCGCCGACCATCTATCTGCGTACGCCGCAGGGGTTTGTCCCGATGGGCTCGAAAAAAGCGGAGGCGCATGATGCCGTACTGTTTGACCGGCAGTACGCCGCCGCGCGAGACGTACCGCCGCCGATGTCCATCACGCAATCGTTGTCGGGATCGCAGAGACCCCCGATGGAAGGGCCGATCTACCCGCAGTACTACTACGTCCGTCCCGAGCATACTTCGACCGGCTACATCGAGGGCCGTTACGGCCGCATCGACAACTACACGCCGGGCGAGCACACGTCTACGGGCTACATCCCCGGTCATTATCGCGGCGACGGCCATTACACTCGGCCGGAGCACACCTCGACCGGCTACATTCCCGGCCATTACCGGGCCGAGCCGCAGCCCAACGCCGCCTCGATGATCGGCGCGCACCTATCGCCCGCCGCGACAACTCCGACAGGTTCATTCCGTCCTTATGGTCGATGATCGAAGATTCGAGTCTTGTCGCGAAGGAAGTGTTGGGCACGGCCCGCCCTGCGAGCCACACACGACCTCGCCTACGGCGAGACCGTGCCACGCACCAAGTTTTACGGCTGCTGCGCGTTGGCGCTGGCGGTCGGAGGTTTGGGGGCCTGCTCTTGCTGGCGGACTTGCTCGCGGACGCGCTTCAGGGCGTCGGCGTAAGGCTCGCCGATGGCCCGCTCCTCGGGCGTCGTGTTCTCCAGAATCCAGCGCTGTACGTCGTCGGGCCCGCCTTGGAAGTCGTTTTTGAAGCTCCTCGCGACGTCCTTGAGGAAGAGCGCTTCGCCGCCGTACTGCTGCAATCGTTCGCGGATGAACGTACTGCGGTCGCCGGGGCCGGTGAGCTGCGCGAATCGCCGGGCGTCGTCCATGAAGGCGCGTTTGAAGTGGCGTGTGATCGCGGTGACGAAACGTTTGCGATGGTTCTCGTCGAGGCTCTCGAAGCAGGTCTTGAGTTCCTGTTTCGGCCCCTCCTGCATGACGTGGCTCTTCCACAGTTCGAGGAATTGCTGCTGCTCGATCTGCGGGAGGTTGTTCAGGCCGCGATCGTTGCCGACGTATTCGACGATCTCGGCGGCCTTGGCCGTCTGGATGGTCGGCTTGGCCGGCGTCATCGCCGAGTTGTAGGCGAACCATCCGATCAAAATCGCAAGACCGACGGCGCCTCCGGCGTAGGCCGCGGTGCGATGTCGGTGTATCGTGCTTTTAACTTCACCAGTCGTCATCAGGGGTATTCTCCGCTTTCGTTCAGGCGAGATAATCAATTTGTCCGGTCGGTTATTTCTTTTCGTCTCTGGCGGTTCGGGGTTTCAAATCGGCGTTGAGGGTGTTGAACGAGCCTCCGCCGTCACCGGCGTGAAACGGCGCAAAGTCCGTGAGGAGAGGCTGGTCCGCGCGGCCCATGCCGAAGCCCTTGGCCTGGGCGAGCGATTCCTCGCCGACTTTCTTGCCGCCGTAGGCTTCGCCCCAGAGCCACTCGTAGCTCGTGCCCTCGGTCTCGAACCACGTCGTGTCCTTAGGGAACTTCTTGGCCAGGGGACTGTCAGGGTCAATGACCCGCTTGTCAGCCGGGCATTCGAAGGCACTCTTACCGCTCACTGTTTTCGCGAGGTACTTGTCGAGCACCTTCGGCAGAGTCGGCCACGGTGGATGATGCAGCGTCACGGTCGACAATTTTTCAACGTAAGGCCAGCGCTGACCACTTTCCGAAAGATACGCCGTTAGACCCTTACCGAGGCTTTCGAGATTGGCTAGGCAAAGTGTCCGCTTCGCCGCTCTTGCGCTCGCGCCAACACTCGGTATCAAGAACCAAGCGGCCCCTGCCAGAACGAGCAGGCCCAACAAGACTTCTATTCGCGTAACTGCTTTTCGGGTAAGGCGTTGAATAGAAAAATCCTACGTAAGAGTACTGTGAGTTGGGTCGCTAGAAATCAAACGGGCTCCGACGGCTCGTTTAACGAGCCTGGAGCCCGCACACTTGTGAGAAGAGGCTATCGTCGTTTCCGGAAAGCGTCAAGCTTCCTCGTCCGATGCCTTTTCGGCCCGCTCTCTGACATTCACAGAAGCGGGTTTTGTTTCCGTCTCGTCCTTCTTATCTCCTTGCCAGACACGGACTTCCGTGACCTCGGACGTGTAGCTCGCGGCCTGTTCGGCATCATGACAATAGACGACGATACGGCGCGTTTCGTGGGGCATCAGGGGACCGCGCCAGTC
>CAYMXF010000052.1:10339-14069 GCA_964393935.1 uncultured Planctomycetaceae bacterium | reverse complement strand
TCGATTAAGCCGACGATTCCGTCGCTTTTCTTATCAACGACGCGCAGGCCGTAGGCGGCGAGGCCCACGCCGGAGACGATGGCCGTCATCAGCACGGCGCTGATCCCCAGCGCCGCGACGGACAAAAACGAGTAGGGCTTTCGTACGACAGTCGCTCCCGAGGCATTAAACATCGCATTCTCCTTGAAGGTCCGACGGACGCCGCTGCAGCGGCAGCCCGAAACAGGCGTCAACCCAGGTGATATTGCGGCCGGGACCGAAATTATTCTGAGGATTACGGCCGATTTTGCGGGGTTTGGCGAATCGAAGCGTAATGCCGGTCGGTTCTTCAAGGGTGCTCTTCGGGCCATCCGATAACACACCCAGCCGAATAGGCCCTCATGACGGAAATCCTTGATCAAAGCGAAGTGGACGCCCTTCTGGAGGCGGTTTCCTCCGCCTCGGCGGGCGAAGGCGGCGGCGAGCCTCGTGGGCAGGGGGGGCTTCCGCAAGATGCGGCCGTCTATGATTTCAAGCGTCCCGAGCGGGTCAGCAAGGACCAGATGCGGGCGCTCCAGTCGATCCACGAGGGGTTCGCCCGCAATTTCGGCGCGAGCCTCTCGGCGTTTCTTCGCACGATCGTCGAGACGCGCGTCGCGACGACGGAGCAACTCACCTACAGCGAGTTCATCCATTCGCTGCCCAGCCCGACGTGTTTCACGCTGATCTCCGCGCCGCAGTTCGCCGGGCAAATCTGTTTGGAGATCAGCCCGCTCATCGTCTTTCCCATCGTGGATCGGCTATTGGGCGGGACGAATTCAGACATCTTCATCCCCCAACGGCCGCTGACGTTTATCGAATCGCGCCTGGTCAACCGCATCCTCGATCGGGCGCTGGTCAATCTCTCCGAGGCGTGGTCGGAACTCCTCGCCGTGCAATTCGAGATCGCCGGGGCGGAAAGCAATCCGCACCTGGTGCAGATTGTTGCGCCGAACGAGGTCGTTGTGGTCATCGGTTTCGAGATCAAGGTCGGCTCGCGGGCGGGGACGATGAGCATCTGCATTCCGTTCAACGTCATCGAACCGGTGATCGGCAAGCTGGCGACGCAAAGTTGGCTCGCATACTCGCGCGGGCCCGGGGCGACGGACCAGGTACGACGCGTCACACGGAGCCTTCAGCGGGCGGACGTCGATCTACGGGCCTATCTCGGCGAGACGCGGATGACCGTGTCGGATTTGCTCTCGCTCGCTCCTGGCGACGTCATCAACCTCGACAAGCTGGTGGACAAGGATTTCGTCCTGCGTGTAGAAGGGCGTAATAAGTACGCCGGTCGCCTCGGCAAGCTGCGCGGCAGCCGGGCCCTGCAAATCACGCGCTCCGCCATGCCGGAAGAGTCTTTGTAGGGCGGGCTTTGCCCGCCGCACGAGAGGCGGGTGAAACCCGCCTTACATTGGCCGACCCCGTCACCCCTGGATACAATAAAGCACGCGAGCCCTCGCCTTCCCCCTTGTCCGGAGGCTGTTCATGTCACTTAAGCCGCAACGGTTTTGCCGGGCGATGGCGCCCGTTGGCGTCGCTTACGCGCTGGGGCTCATGTCCGCGCCGGCCTTCGGCGACGACACGGCGAAGTTGAAGATATATTCAGGACGTCGACCAGTCCAGTTATGGCCGCTTTCCGATGATGCGCCGCGCGGCCAAGAGCTGGGGCGGCCGATCGATTTGGGAGATTGGACCTATCACGCGACCAAAGCCACCGTGTCTCGCGATGGTGTGCCGTGGGAACTGGTCGTTACGCCGAGCGAAAAAAAAACGGCGGGCTGGCAACGCGCCGGACAGCAACGATTGTTGATGCCGATGGCCGCGCGAGAGCGCCGCAAGGCGGAGGAGGCGACGAACAGCCCGGACGCGATGCCGGTCATCGAAATGCCGGACGCCTTGTGGAAGAAGTGGATGGCTGTGGATTTACAGGAGGTCGTTGGCATTCACTTCCACGAACTAGTGAGCGACGACGCGGCGCGGATTCTTTACACGCTGCACAAGGTGCCGCCGGACGGGCCCGACGGGAAGCCGCTCGCGGGCGAGCCGGGCGTCTCCGGCACGCGCATCGAGGCGACGCTGCTGGCCCCGGTGACCTATTGCCTGGATCAGTCGATCGTGGTGCGCGAAGACCCGCTGAAGAAGGAGTTGGCGGCGAGCCGCGGGGAGCACGAGTCCGGTCACGTGGATGTGTCGCAGCAGGTTTTCCTCGCGGTGCTCGCGGGTCCGCAGGATTGGAACCCGCGGTACTGCAAGGGCCGGCGATCGCGCGTCGAGTATTACTGGAAGCGCGAGCAAATAGGCCGGTCATGGAAGGGTTATCGAAACGAGGTGGGCAAACTCCTGACACTGCGGACGTCGATCGCACTCGTGCCGCCGACGCGCTGGTCGATGCTCCTGCCGATCCCTCCGGAGCGCGTGACGGCGAAACATTTGCAGGAATTCAACGACGCGATCGTGCGGATCGGTCCTTCGTTCGAGGCGACGGACCACGCCGCTCAGGAAAGGTTTCACTCGCAACACGGTGAATACGAGCGCGTCGCAGGGCCGTAGAAAACCAGTCTGCAACACGTTTTGATCTTTAGCGAAGACGGGAAGATAATATCGACCGAAAGGATAGTCCCATGCCCAAGACGATTTCGCTCCCCGTCTGTAACCACAAGCCGCGCCCGTACACCGGCCCGAGCAAGGCCGAGGTGCTCGCGCTGCGGCAGCAGTATCTCACGCCCGCCCTCATCACTTACTACAAAGAGCCCTTCATGGCCGTAGAGGGGCACATGCAATACCTCTGGGACGAAAAGGGCACGCGCTATCTTGACGCCTTCGCCGGGATCGTCACCGTCAGCGTCGGCCACTGCCACCCCACGATCGTCGAGCGCGTCCGCGACCAGGTCGGCCTCCTCCAGCACGCCACGACGATCTACCTCCACCCCACCGTCAGTCAGTACGCCAAGAAGCTCGCCGACCACATGCCGGGCGAGTTGAAGGTGACCTACTTCACCAACAGCGGCAGCGAGGCGAACGACCTCGCGATCCTCACGTCGCGGATGTACACGGGGGCGTTCGACGTGATCGCGCTACGCAACGCCTATCACGGCGGGTCACAGACGACGATGGGGCTGACGGCGCACTCGACGTGGAAGTACGCGACGCCGCACTCGTTCGGGGTGCATCACGGGATGCCGGGCTATTGCTATCGATGCCCGCTGGGGCTGACCTATCCGTCGTGCGAGGTGAAGTGCGCGCAAGACATCGGCGAACTCATCAAGTTCACCACGCCGGGAAAGGTGGCCGCGTTCATCGCCGAGCCGATCATGGGCGTCGGTGGGGTGGTCACGCCGCCGAAGGAGTATTTCAAGATCGCCTACGAAGAGGTCCGCAAAGCGGGCGGCGTGTGCATCGCCGACGAGGTGCAGACCGGCTTCGGGCGGACGGGTAGCCACTTCTGGGGCTTCCAAAATTGGGACGTCATGCCGGACATGGTCTGCATGGCCAAGGGCATCGGCAACGGCACGGCCCTCGGCGCGGTGACGACGACGCCGACGATCGCCAAGGCCCTGACCGGCAAACTGCACTTCAACACGTTCGCCGGCAACCCGGTGCAGGCGACCTACGGCATGGCGACGCTCGACGTGATCGACTCCGAGGGGATTCAGGCGAACGCGCTGAAGGTCGGCACGCAACTCAAGGATGGGCTGACGGCGCTGATGGATAA
>CAYMXF010000052.1:8078-10239 GCA_964393935.1 uncultured Planctomycetaceae bacterium | reverse complement strand
TGCTTGGATGAAGTGTTCGCGAATATCAAGGCGTGATTTCGCCTCCAGCAGAGAAAACGCCGGCGATGAGCGAGATTCTTGTTCGGATTAAGCGCTTGGTATTAACAGGGCAGTACGCCTTCAGCCAAAAGGCACGCGATGAGATGGAATCTGATGGACTTACGGAGTTGGACATCGTTGAATCCATCACGAACGCCGTGGCGATTTACAAGCGTCTCCGCTCGACGAGCCCTCACCGAAAACAAAAAAAGGAGTTCCTCTACGTTATCCAAAGCGCGAATTTGGAGGGTATAATGATCTATACGAAGGGTAAATTCGTGCACGAAGCGGGTGTGGAAACATTTTACTTCCTTGTGTCTTCAAAGCGGGCGTTGTGATGAGACAACAGACGAGAATCCGGATCAAGCATTGTCCGACCTGTGGAAGCGGCTCTATCAGGCGGGTTCGACGCAACTTAAAGGGCGAGTTTAGTGGCAAGAAGTATGTCGTTCCAGGGTTGGATTTTTTTGAATGCCCCCACTGTGACGAAAAAATATACGACCCGGAGGCCATGAAGAAGATTGAGTCATACTCCCCGGCGTACCGAAAGAGGCGATCGCGCCGGAGAGCAAGCTAGCGTCGGGCCGGAGAAAAGCAATGTTGCGAGCGAACCTGTTTCGATCGCTCTGCCTCGTGTTGGTGATCGCTTCGCCAACGACCGCGCTCGCCGAGCCGAAAGACATCCCGAATCGCCCGCCGCCGCTGACGTTTGACAAGCACGTTGATTACATCGCTTGGTACAACGACTTCGTTCGTAACGGTCGGGATGACAAGGACAACGCTTATCCCATCTACTTGAAGCTCTGCCCCAACGAGAACGGCAAGGGCGGCATCCGACCTCCCGAAGGCAAGGCGGCCGAGCAATTCGAGAAGGCCATCAGCCACATTTGGACACCTGAAGAGTATCCCGAATTGGCGGCGTATCTGAAGGAATGCGAACCGTTTTTTGAAATTGCGAAGAAGGCCGCGAGCCGTCCGCATCTCTGGCTATTGCTACCCGTGGATGGGACATTATTCGACGCCGAATTCCCCCTAAACGCAAGCGCTCGTTTCGCTACCAAGGCGTTACTTCGACAAGCCTGGATGAAACGACCGGATCAGATTCGATTCATGATCGAGATATTTTCGACCATCCTCTGTATGGCAAACCACGCAGAACAGGAATCCATCTTGCTTGGCGGTCTTGTAGCCGTTGCCGAAAGGGACAAGATTATGGATCAAGTTCTGGCCGCCCTCGATGATGATCTGTTCTTGGATGAAAAAGACTTGGCCCAAGTCTACAGTCTCTTGATTACCCTTGATCCATGTCCGATTGATTGGACGAGAGCTTTTCAAACCGAGTGGGCCATGCAACTCGACGCCCTTCAGAGCGTATGCAAGCACGGCGCGGTTGACGAAAAACTCTGGGAATCATTCAAAAGGCGTGTGGATGGCAACACTGCCCAAGGAAAGATCCAGTCTAATGAAACATTTGATCCAGTTGACACGAGAAAGCTGATTGACGAGTTAAATGGAGATTTGATCGCGGCCGTGAACGGAGATCACGACTTTACCGGTTTTCTTCGCTTCGACAAGGTCGACAAGAAATGGTCTTTTCGCTTGGAATCACATCCGTTAATGTCCCGAGTCCTGACGTCAGTCGCAAAAGCCTATTCGTCTTCAATTCTATCTGAAAGCATCCGGTGCGGGACGCTATCGACGTTGGCGATTCACGCACATCATGCCAAACATCAAGAATGGCCCACCTCGTTAAAGAGGATTGACAAGGCGCTTGGCCTTAAGGATGTCTACTGGCATCAGTTCGACCCCTTCACGACGAAGCCGTTCATCTACAAAGTGAGAGATGGCCAGCCGTGGCTGTATTCCGTCGGATGGAACCTAAAGGATGACGGCGGCAAGCATGATCCCAGATTCGGAAAAGGCATCGACGCGGATTATGTCTTCTGGCCACGGCCGAAAGAATCGACGCCGAGTGCATCTGTTGGGAAACCGTCTGGGGAATGACACGACGGGGAGAAGGGCGAACAATGATGTCCAATGCCGGGCCGGAGAATAAAGAGCTCTTTAATCCCGACGGCGCGCCGGATTGGGACGCCATCACGTTCGACGTCCTTTGCTCGCG
>CAYMXF010000052.1:0-7978 GCA_964393935.1 uncultured Planctomycetaceae bacterium | reverse complement strand
TTGTGCGTTCGCACTTCTCGCCAACATGTGGGCCTTCGATCAAATTCCGTATGATCACCCGTTGCGCCTGTCTCTGATCGCTCAGGCAGCCGGTCCTCTGATCGCGCTGCTGATCTTCGCTTACTACCTTCGTGCCGGGCTCAAACATTACTTGAAGTTGCCGCGGGCAGGGCTGATCGCGACTGCGGTGGCCCTCATTGGCATGCTCGCGCTGCTCAGTTATTTCGACGCAATCATGTGGATTGACGTCGGCTTCCTGAGATGGTTCCCGCCGATCATGCCCTTTTCTTGAGTCGTCGGCTTCGCGGCTTGGATCATGCGCATCTCCAACCGTCTGGAATTCGTGAGGCTCTCTTGTCTGTCACGCTCATCCGGCGCTTCCTGACGGTCGCGGCTCTGACCGTTCGTCACGAAAATCAGCGGGCATACTCCACCGCCCGGACTTCGCGGAGCACCGTGACCTTCACCTCGCCGGGGTAAGTCATGTCCGCCTCGACCTTCTGCGCGATCTCGCGGGCGATGCGCATCGCGTTGGCGTCGTCCACGTGGTCGGCGTCGACGATCACGCGGACCTCGCGGCCGGCCTGGATCGCGTACGCCTGTGTCACGCCGTTAAAGCCGGTGGCGATGCCTTCGAGCTGTTCCAACCGCTTGATGTAGCGCTCCATGGACTCGCGGCGGCTGCCGGGCCGGGCCGCGCTGATCGCATCGGCCGCGGCGACCAGCGGCGTGTAGGGGCTCGTCGCGGGAATGTCGCCGTGATGGCCGGCGATGGCGTTGAGCACCTCGGGCCGCTCGTTGAACTTGCGGCAGATCTCCTCGCCAATGGCCGGGTGCCCGCCTTCGACCTCGTGATCGACGGCCTTGCCGATGTCGTGCAGAAGGCCGCAGCGGCGGGCCAGCGCGCCGTCGAGCCCAAGCTCGTCGGCCATGACCTGGCACAAATAGGCGACCTCGATGGAGTGGCGCAGGACATTCTGGCCATAGCTGGTGCGGAACTGCAATCGGCCGAGCAGGTCGATGATCTTCTTGTTGAGCCCCGGGACGTTGGCCTCGATCGACGCCTTCTTGCCCAGCTCGACGATCTCCTTCTCCATGTTGGCCTGGACTTCCAGGACCACCTCCTCGATCCGCGTCGGATGGATGCGGCCGTCGTGGAGGAGCTTGTTCATCGCCTGCTTGGCAACTTCGCGTTTGACGGGATCGAAGCTCGTCACCTCGATCACGCCGGGCGTGTCGTCGACGATGACGTCTACGCCGGTGGCCTTTTCGAAGGCGCGGATGTTCCGGCCTTCGCGGCCGATGACGCGGCCCTTCATCTCGTCGGAGGGGATGTCGATGGTGCTGACGGTCGAGGCGGAGGTGTGCGCGGCCGCGTAGCGCTGGATGGCGGTAACGACGACGTCGCGGGACCGGTTCTCAGCCTCGTCCTGGGCCTCGGAAATCCGTTTGTCGATAATCTGGGCGCACTCGTGCTCGAGGTCTTGTTCGAGCCGGGTAAAGAGTTGCTTCTTGGCTTCATCCATCGAAAGCTGCGAGGCCCTGAGCAGCTCGTTGCGGCGCTTGGCGACCAGTTCGTCGATTTCCTGGTTCTTCTTGTCGATCTCGGCCTGTCGTTCGCGAATGCCGGCTTCGCCTTTCTCGATGTTCCTTTCCTTGATGCCGAGCGTATCGAGCTTTCTCTCGAGTTGGTCCTCGCGCTTGTCGAGGCGCTTCTCCGCCTCTCGGATTTCATTCCGGGTGATCGACGTTTGCTTGTCGAACTCCTCCTGCCGCGTGAGGAAAGTCCCCTTGGACTCGACCTCCGCCTTCATTCTGATTCGATTGGCCTCGTCCTGGGCTAATTGTCTGATCCTCGCCGCGTCTTGCTCGGCGGAGGACTTCTTGCCTTTGGCGACGAGCGTCACGACCGCATACACGGCCCCGCCGCCCACCGCCAGCGCCAAGAGGACAAAGACGAATGTCAGCCCGGGCGAGACCTGTGCGAGTATGACAGGTCCCATGGTTCCAGTCCTTTCTAACAGCGAAATTCACCACGATTTTCCATAAAACGCACTTCGGTCCCCGGTCGTCGGCGTCAAAGCGGGCCGACAAGAAACCGAGACCGCCGTGCGCAGGGTCACACGTCGGGTGCTCGTCCGAAAAAGTT
The DNA here is from genome assembly GCA_964393935.1 of uncultured Planctomycetaceae bacterium. Lineage (GTDB taxonomy): Bacteria > Planctomycetota > Phycisphaerae > UBA1845 > UTPLA1 > DATEMU01. The sequence continues at coordinate 5,829 of CAYMXF010000052.1, read as the reverse complement.
CGTGAACGGAGGCAGAAGAAAGGAACGGCAAAGACACGGGCCGGCCTTGTGACCGGTGCGGGCCCACTTGCGTCGTCTATGATCGTGTCAACGAGCGATCCCAGCGATCCGAACTATATGGGTAATGATCAACGGAAATCCTGGAACCATCCACATAAGGTCGTTTGAGCAGCGGATTTACGCCGCTACCTGCCCGACACGGTAAGTTATACATTCGCCGACACGACGACGACCAGCCCGCTGTCATGATCCTCGCGACAAGAGGACTCAGGGTTGTTTCGGCCGGCTGGCCTGACCACCCCGGCTTACCTCGATTCGCGGTCGATTCGTCAGATGCCTAAAACCCTTCATTTGCCGCCAGTTCAGGTCGCACCCCTGATGGGGCTCTTGGTTCTGATATCCCATTACTGCGTTGGTAATCCCCAAAATGGGGGCAAATACCCGCCGCAATCCGAGAATCAGGCCCGCGACAAAACCGGACGAGCCATTTATCTTAAAAAGCCGTACCAATACGGCCTTGTTACGTTGGAGTATAAGCGTGCATCAAAACTCGTCAAGGGATGCCCTGGCATGATTTTATGAGAGGTTTGATGACGCTATTGTCTAAGAATCTACGCCGGCTTCGACCTTTTGTTTGGCAGCCCCTAAGAAGGCCCGATTTAACAGGGCTTTACCTGATTTTTGCCATCATCGTGCCGGGTCATGATGCTTTGGCCGGCCCCTCCAGCCAGATCAGGCGCGACGCCCACGTGGCGGTCCAGGCCCTCGCCGACCGGTCGGCGGTCGTCCCGGGGCAGCCGCTTAACCTTCTCGTCTCCTTCAAGCCGGACAAAGAGTGGCACGTCTATTGGCGAGGCCCCGGAGGGCTGACGGGCCTGCCGACGACGATCGAGTGGTCCGGCCCGCCAGGGTTTGGGTTCGACCGGGTTTGGTTCCCTGTTCCCAAGGCGCATTTCGATTCCGAGTTGAAGGAGACGTCGTTCATCCTGGAGAACGAGTCGCTCTTCGTGACGCCGGTCCGCGTGCCGGCATCGGCGAAGCCGGGCGAAGAGGCGGTCTTCAAGGTGAAGATTTCCTACCTCGCGTGCAAGAAGGAGTGCATCCCCGGCAACGTGGAGGTCTCGCTTCCGCTGCCCGTCGTGGCGAAGGGCGCGAAGATCGAGGCGGCAAACGACGGGTTGTTCAAGCGCGCTCAACGGCGTTTCCCGCTGCCGATCGAAAAGGCCGAGCACGTCAAACTTTCCGGCCGCACGGATAAGGCTACGGTGCGCCCCGGCGACAAGTTCGCGGCGTATTTGACGGTCGAGCTTGCGGCTGGACATCACATGCAATCGAACAAACCCTCGAGCAAGGAGCTGATCCCCGCGGTGTTCTTTCTGGAGCCGACGGACGGTTTCGAGTTCGGCGAGATCGGATACCCACCGGGCAACGAACGAGCCGACAAACTGCTCGGCAGGATGAGCGAATACAACGGGCGATTCGAGTTGAAGATTCCCGCGACCGTCTCGGAGAAGGCGGACCAATCGCCGCGCTGGATTCGCGGTGTGTTCCAATATCAGATTTGCAATGACTCAGGGACGTGCTACCGACCGCAGCACATCGAGATCGCCATTCCCGTGCGGATGGAAGGCGGAGCGACACCGACGGCGGCGGCATCAACGCCTTCACCGAATCCTGCCGTGAGCGCCGGAGGCAAAGAATCAAGCCACCCGCCAACCTCTGCGGGCCATCCGCCGCCTTCATCGGGCGGGGGTGGTCAAGCGTCGTCGAACATCCTGACGCGATTCCAGGACTGGCTGCTTCAATTCGGTTATTTCGGCGCGATTCTGACCGCCTTCCTCGGCGGCATGCTCCTCAATCTGATGCCATGCGTTCTCCCCGTCATCTCGTTGAAGGTCCTCTCGTTTGTGCGCCAAGCCCATGAGCATCGCGCCCGCGTCTTCTGGCTCGGCCTGACCTATTCGGCCGGCATCCTCGTCTTTTTCGGTGTCCTCGCCTGTATTTACTTACTCACCGACCGGGAGATCCGCTGGGGCGAGCAGTTCCAGCGGCCACATGTCAACATCGCCCTGGCCGCCCTCGTCACCGCTTTTTCCCTCAGTCTCTTCGGTGTCTTCGCCGTCTTCACGCCTCGCGTGATCAACAAGCTCGGTGAGAAGGCCGAAGGCGAAGGCTTCTTGTCCGCCTTTTCGACGGGCCTCCTGGCGACGCTCCTCGGTACGGCCTGCACCGCGCCTTTTCTCAGCGCCGCCATCGGCGCCGCCAGCCGTTTTTCGCCCGCTCAAGGGGCCTCCATTTTTCTCGCCGTTGGCGTGGGGATGGCCCTTCCGTTCGTTTTCCTCGCCGCAAATCCGGGATGGCTGCGATTCATTCCCAGGCCGGGGCCGTGGATGGGCGTCTTTGAAGCCTTGATGGGGTTCTTTCTCCTCGCCACGGTCATTTGGCTGCTCAACCCCCTTCGCGGGCAGATCGGCGATTATGGGCTTTTACTCACGCTCATCTTCCTGCTGACCGTCGCCATCGCCGTGTGGATCAAAGGCAAGATTGAGTTCGGCGCGCCGATTGGAAAAAAGGTGAGGCTCTACTCTTTAGCGCTCGCGGTCCTTCTCATCGGTTGGCTCCTTCCCTTCCGGGTCATGGCCACGATCGAATCTCTAGTGAAAGTTCACATTCGCTCGCAGGATCTCATCGCGGACGGCGAACTCTATCGCGAAATGGGCGCGCCCGGCGGCGCCGCGGTCCGGAAGCTCGACTGGTCGGGTGGTATTCCCTGGCAACACTACAAGCGCGAACGGGCGCTCCGCGACGTGCGCAACGGCTATACCGTCTTCGTGGACTACACCGCGAGCTGGTGCGCAAACTGCAAGATCAACAAAAAGACCTCCATCGAAAACGCGGAGGTCGTCCAACTCATGCAAAAATTCGGCGTCATCCCCTACGAAGCCGACTACACCAATATGATTCCCGAGATCAAGGAGGACCTCGACCGCTTCGAGCGCGCCGGTGTGCCGCTCTATCTCGTCTACCCCGCGGGCCACCCCGATCAACCCATCGTGCTGCCGGAAATCCTTACGCCCGGCACCATGAAAGACGCCATTGAGCGCGCCGGCCCCAGCCGCGTGCAGCTTGCGACGAAACCGTAGGCGGCGGTGTCGGCGCGAGGTGCGCGCATGGCGGGTGGTCAGCGAGTGCGCCGATCCCGGCGCGCCGGGATCACGGCGAGCAGGCCGCCCAGACCGAGCAGCGCCGCGGCGCCGGGCTCGGGGACCGGCTGCGTCCACAGCAACGCCTCATTGCGGCCGTTCACGATTCTGGTTCCGTACCCGGCGACGTACGTGAAGTTGGCGTCGCTCCATATGCTATGGGCATACGAATCGGAGAAGCCGGCCAGGAGGAACGCGCTCAGGTCCACCCACGAGGCAGCGGTGCCGCTCCACAGACTTGCGCGATACAGGCCGCCAACGATGGCGTAGCCCACCTCCTGGCCGCCACTCACGCCGTAGGCCCACGACTCAGTCGACCCGATGGGGTGGAGGTCCACCCACGAAGCGGCGGTGCCGCTCCATAGACTGGCGTGATCATCGGAAACGCCCACCTGCTGGCCGTCACTCATGCCGAGGGCAAACGAAAATGTCGACCCGGCCGGGTCGAGGTCCATCCACGAGGCGGCGCTACCGCTCCACAGGCTGGCGCGATACTGGTCGCCCACGAGGGCATAGCCCGCTTGCTGGCCACCTCTCACGCCATAGGCCCGCGATTCCGTCGACCCGGCGGGGTCGAGGTTGACCCACGAGGCGGCGCTGCCGCTCCACAGACTGGCGCGATTCTGGCCACCCACGTTGGCATAGCCTACCTGCTGGCCGCCGCTCACGCCCCAGGCCAGCGAATCGTCCGACCCGACGGGGTTGAGGTCCACCCACGAGGTGGCGGTACCGCTCCACAGACTGGCGCGATATTGGCCGCCCACGAAGGCACGGCCCACTTGCTGGCCGTCGCTCATGCCGTAGGCCTGCGCAAACTGCGACCCGGCAGGGGTGAGGTCCACCATAGAGGCTGCGGTGCCACTCCAGAGGCTGACGCGGTCCTGGCCGCCGATGCGGGAGTAGCCAACCTGCCGGCCGGTGCTTACGCCGTAGGCATGCGACTCACTAAACCCGGCGGGGTGGAGGTTGGTTACGGTCCAGTCGGCGCTGGCGGTTGAGGCCAGCATGCCGATGATCAGAACCATCGCGGCGGCGAGGGCCTTTGGCCGCACGCCCAAGCGCTGCGCCCCCAGAGCGCGGGGCGTCGATGCGTCGGCGGAAACAGCGGTCGAATCCGTGCCAAAGGCAGGTAGCAAGGCGATCGATGACATGTTTTTCTCCTTAAAAGGCAGCGCCTCTGGAGGGGTACCCAGGCTGCACTCAAGAGTATATGCCACAAGCCAGACCGCGTTCCATGCAAGAAGCGTGTTATCTCGCGCACGCGAAAGCCCGGTACTGGTATCGTTTGGTCGGTGAGCGCTGCAATTCAGAACCCCGGCCGCAAGGCCGGGCCGTGAAACGCTGAAATGTGATCGGATTGTTTCCTCGCCAGGCACGCCACTCGGCCCGCACTCGCGTGCGGGGTTCTGAAATGTATGGCCGCCTTAGCGAAACACACCAAACGATACCAATATCGAAAGCCCGGCATCCGGACTTGGCGCCGCAATTCGCGAACTTGAAGCGACGATGCCATTAACGAGACGGCGCGCGAAGATAATAGATGCCCGACACCGGCTCCCGCTTGTCGGACACGGGCGGGTAATACACTTCGCGCGTCGTCGGAAGCGGCGTGGGGCTCGTCTTTCGATAAGCGCGCAGTTTGATCGGCGATGGGTCCTTCGTGTTGAAGACCGCGAGGCGCTCGTAGTGCGGATCGCCGTCGAACGCCGCGCCGTGGAGCCGGTGGAAGTCGCTGTCGCCATAGATCGAGTCCCACACAAAAATCGTGCCGACCGGCATCGACGCCAACAGCGCTGCGTCTTTGTGTGCCCGGGGGTGCTCCACCAAATCGAGGAAGTACGCAAACCACGGATCGGTCGCGAAGAAGGGCGCATCGGCCAGCCCTTGCCTTTCGAGCCAGACCGTCGCATCGCGAACGATCGATTGTGCAGGCCGCAGACGAAGAGGGCGAACGATGCAAGCGGCTTGAATCAAACACGTCACGAGAAGGACCGCCGCGACGGCGCGCGGGGCGAGTTGACCGCCGCCTCGACGAACGAGGGCCCAATGTAGGAGCAGCATTACGAGGATTGCGGCGACCGTCCCGCGAAGCAGCCAAAAAGTCTGTTCGCGCCACCCAAGCTGTCCGGCGAGTCGTCGATCCTCGATCGCGAGCCATCCGACGATCCAGACCATCGCAAGGAGCGCGCTGGGGAAACCGATCCCGCGACGATCGCGAAGACGTGCGGCCACATCGCCGAGCCCGGCCACGGAGAGGATGGCGATGAAGGGCGCGACGACGACCATGAAACGACCATAGCCGCCGCTGCCGTAGACGCCGAGCGATTTGATCGCCACCTGTGTGAGAAAGAAGATGGCGGTGATGGCGGGGATGAGCCATTGTCCGCGGCGCACCATCGCCACGGCCCCGATCACGGCGAAGCCCGCGATGGCCGGAGGGACGGCGTAGAGCGCGTCGGGGATATAGGCCCAGAGGCGGGTGGCGGTGTATTGCGTCGAGCCGCCAGCCTGCGCGAAGATGCGCACCGGCCACTCTTGAAAGACGGCAAAGAACAACAGGTTGTGAGCGAGGGGCGCCCATAGCGACAGCGCGGCCGCGCCGCCGCGTCTCGGCCTAGTGATGGGT
>CAYMXF010000051.1:0-16772 GCA_964393935.1 uncultured Planctomycetaceae bacterium | reverse complement strand
AACGCCGGCGGCGTGACGGTCTCGTACTTCGAGTGGGTGCAAAACCTCCAGCAGATGCACTGGGAGGAGAGCCACGTCAACGCCGAGTTGGAAAAGAAGATGCTCAAAGCTTGGGAGAGCGTCTACCGCATCCATCGGGAGCAGGGACTGCCGATGCGAGTCGCCGCGTACGTCGTCGCGCTGGAGCGCGTGGCGGAAGCGACGCGACAACGCATCTAAAACTCGACGCGGCTGTTACAGCTTGATGTTCTTGTTGTCGTCCTCGGTCTTGGAGGACATCGAGTAGTTGTTGTCCTGACGGGCCTGGTTTACCTTCAGCTTCTGGTGATAAAGGTTGGTCACGTCCTTGGCGTCGAGCCCCAGACACTGGGCCATCGAGATCCAGAAGAAAAGCAGATCGATCACCTCGACCCGGGCGTTTTGCAGATCGAACAACTCGAAGCGCCGCCCTGCCTTGGCCTCGGCGCACCAGTGCTTCCAGTAGGTGCAGTCGCGCAGCTCCTCCAGTTCGTTGGAGGCGGCGGCGATGTAGTTGTTCAGCCACTCGCCGGCTAGGCGGGGATCGAAATTCTCGTGCAGTTTTTCCGCGTCAAACCCGATCCGACGGTTTAACTCCGCCTGGTGCGCAAACAGCTCATCGAGCATTCTACGGCCTCCCACATGAGTCAGCGTACGGTATTCTACCACGGTCGGCCGGTCCAACGAGCCCCCTCCGCCGCGGGTTCAAGGTGACGCGAAACCGAACATTTCCCCTAGATTCGCGGTTCGGCCTTTGGTAGTTTTCAGACTTGGAGGCATACCCTAGAATGGCCGGCCTAGAACCGAGACCCCGGCACACCGGGACAGGCGCGCAGCTTACGGTGTTTCCGCCCCGGCGGACTGAATCCTCAGCATGCCTAACCTAGTGAGTAATGGGATCCCCTTGAATTTACCCTTCGCGACATTGCCAGCGGAGGGAGGCTATTTCAACGCCTTCAAGATCGTCTTGTTTCTGTTGTGCGTCTTGCTTTGGGCGCACAACGCCGCCTGGGTGCAGAAGGACGTCAAGACGATTCGCGTGCCGCAGGCCCTATGGACGGCGATGGTCTTCGGCACGGGCGCGGCTTGTTTGATCCTGTGGCTGGTCATTCCCTTCTTTTGGATCGGCCTTCTCCTATTCGCCCTTCTCTACGGCGGCGCGTTTGTCTATTACACGATCTTTCGCAATCAGCGCGTCGCGCCCGCCCAAACGGTGTTGACGCCGGCGCACTTGCAGCGGTTGTTGAAAGGTGGGAAGAGCAAGGGCGGCGAGGTCGTGCAGACGGGAGATCGCGTGCGAATCAAAGATGCCAACGGCAAGATGCCGGCGTGGCCGACCGATCCCGCGCAACATACCGCCTACGGCGTCATGCAGGAGCTGCTCTTCGACGCCATCTGGCGGCGCGGCAGCGACGTGAAGATGGACTTCATCCCCGATCAGCCGGTCAAGACGACCGTTCGGATCGACGGCGTGGACCGCGCCCGCGAGCCGCTTGATCCTGGGGTCGGGCCGCTTGTGCTCGCGCACCTCAAGAAAATAGCCGGAATGAATCAGGAGGAGCACCGCCGGCCGCAGACAGGTCATTTCAAGGCGACGATCGGCGCCGGCGGAAAAGGCGATAAGGCCGTCGAGGTGCAGGCGAAGACCGCCGGCAGCACCGCGGGACAGCGCTTCGCCCTTCGGCTCATCTCCGAGGAGAGCAAGTTCCGCCTGGCGGACCTCGGGCTGACGGCGCAGCAGCTTCCCCTGCTCAAGCAGGCTCGTGAGCAGCATAAGGGCGTGGTGATCTGCTGTGGTCCGAAGGCCAGCGGCGTGACGAGCACGTTGTACGCGCTTCTCCGGGAGCACGACGCCTTCCTTCAGAATATCCATACCCTGGAAGTCTCGAAGGACCAGGACGTGGAGAACATTACGCAGCACGTTTTTGACAGCCAGAACAACACCGTCACGTTTGGGAAGCGGCTGCGGTCGATCCTGCGAACAGAGCCGGACGTTTGCATGGTCAGCGACGTGCCCGACCCGGAGACGGCCAGTCTTGCAGCGACCTCCGGCAAACAGAACAAAAAGGTCTACCTCGGCATGAGGGCCAAGGATACCTTTAGCGCGTTGGGAACGTATCTCCAGACGGTCGGCGACCCTGCTCTGGCGGCGAGCGGACTCGTTGCGGTCACGTCGCAACGGTTGATTCGGAATCTCTGCTCCACTTGCCGACGCGGCTACAAGCCCGACCCCGACATCCTCAAAAAGGCGAACCTGCCCCTGGGGGAGAACCGGCCGTTCTATCGCCCGCCGAACCCCAATGAACTCGAAGTGGATAAGCAGGGCAACCCGATCCTTTGCCCGGTTTGCCAGGGGACCGGGTATCTTGGGCGGACCGGCGTTTTTGAACTGCTGGTCGTCGATGACGATCTGCGGGCTAGAATCTCAAAAGGAGACGCCCTGGCGGTATTGAAGGCGGAGGCTCGGAAGAAAGGGATGCTCTACCTCCAGGAGGTCGCGTTGCACAAGGTGTACGAAGGAGTCACGAGCATCAACGAAGTTCTCCGCGTCACGAAAGAGGGCGGAGGCTAGAAACCGGAAAACCCGCCACGCTATGGCGGAACGAAACCCTTGCGGTCATCCACGGCGAGCCCTAACACGTTCGAGGAGCACATGCCATGATCATTTCAATCGTCGTCGCGCTGATGGTCATTCTAATCGCGGCCTTTTGGGTCTACCAGGGATTTTTCAGCGGAATGATCATGTTCTTGTGTACGGTCGTTTCCTGTCTGCTAGCTTTCGGGTTCTACGAACAAGTGAATTCGCTCTGGGCGGCGAACCTCAACGCCGGCATCGGTCTGCCGCTGGCGCTGATGTTGATCTTTCTCGCTTCGCTGCTGCTGCTGCGCGTGGGAACGGACAAGATGATCCCGGACGGCGTGAGACTGCCTGTCGTGGTGGACCGCGCCGGCGGCGGTGTGTGCGGTTTCTTCACGGGCCTGCTCTTGGTCGGGACGTCGTTGGTGGCCATCCAAATGATGCCGATCGGCTCGAGCGTGTTGGGTTTTGAGCGCGTCACGATGGCCGCCGACGGGACGCCGGTTCAAAATGGATTCATACTGCGACCGGATGGGTTCACCGTCGGCCTGGTGAACACGCTTTCGTCGGGCAGCTTTCAAGGCGAGACCCGCTTTGCCACGGCCAAGCCGGACCTCATCGTGGATCTTTATTCGGCCAGGGCAAACCCCCAGGCGGAAGAGCGAGTCTTCGTTCCCAAGGAATGCCTCCAGGTCAAGGCGTATTGGGAGGCGCGACAGATCGATCAAGTGACGCAGAAGGTTACGGACAAGCTGGATCGCGAGTTCAACACCGTTGAGTCGAGCGCGGGAAACAAGTTTCTGGTATGCCGCGTTCGGCTGGACCTGAGCGCCGCGTCGGAGAGTTCGACGGACATTCGCTTCCGCGTGCCCCAGTTTCGTCTCGTAGGCCCGCCGCCGGCCGCCGAGGAGGGGTCCGCCGCTACGCCGACGGTCTATCTGGCCTGCGGAATGAGCGACCTTTACACCCACAAGCAGCACGGTCTATCCAAAGTGGGCAAGAACCAGACGGCGCGCTTGGTGCGGTTCGGCCCGCAGACGGACTTCATCCTGAATGCCGCAACGACCGAGACGGCCGCGGAGTTGCAGGGCACCGGCAAAAACGCCACCTGCAAGGCGTTCACCTTCGACGTGGCGTTTGAAGTGCCGGAAAGTTTTCAACCGTGGTACGTCGAGTTCAAACGCGGCGCCCGTGTCGAGTTGACGAAGAAGCTTCACAAGTCCGAACCGCCGACTTTCGCCTCGACCGCTTTCGGAAGCGCCGCCCCCAGGGCCGGAAATCCGAGCAACGCGTCGGCCCAATCCTCCGAGTCGGAGACGAAGGCCGAGGCCTCGGCGGGCGAGGAAGAAGAAGACGAAAAAGCGGAGGAGAGCAACGCGGAAGAGCCGGCCGCCAAGCCGAGCAAGCCTAAAGTCGGCAGGGCCCCCGGCGGCAACGTGCATGTGGCCGACGCCATCGAAGCGCGCACCGGCGTTCTGGACACCTTGCCGATTCCGCTCAAAAATAGCGCTCCGGTTTCGCAGTTTCTACAAGGCGACAAGCTCAATGAATGCCACTTTTATATCGACGTGCCGGACAAGCCGCCGACCGAAAACAAGGTTTCCAAGTTTTACATTCCCGAAGGCAAGAAGATGGTCCAGGTGGGGGCGGACAAGAAGGATGCCTATAGCCTTTTCGGCCGGGCCCTCAACTTTGCGACCAACGTCGCCGCCCAGATTCGCATTACCGACTCGGAAGCAAAAGACTATTACGCAATCGGCGTCTACTCGATCGCTCCGGTCAGTGGCAAGATGATTTTGGAAATTCAATACTACCCGGACTCCGAGCAACCCGAGCGCTGTTTGAAGAAGGCAAAGAAGCTGACGGAAAACGTCCTACGCACGACGAATCCCGATAAACGCTTCTTCGGTTACATTTTCCTCGTTGACCCCGGCGTCAAGATCAAGAGCTTCTCGGCCGGCGCGCGGAACTCCGCCAAACAGCAACTCGAAATCGACGTACCGAAATAAGGCTTCCTGGTTTTTCGCCCGGAAGGAGCCGGCGGAATGCCTCGTCTTCATTTTATTACTCTGGCCATCCTCGCTCACGCGATTGCGGTGGAGATGAAGACGGAAGAGCCTCGTGCGGCGGCCAGCCAGCCTGTCGCTACGGTGCCCCTGACAACGCAACCGGCGGCGTCGCAGCCGATGGGAGTTCCGCCGTCGCCCCCGCCGCCGGAGGATTCGCTTCCGCGATTGCAGGACGCCTTCGAGGCGCTCGTCGAGAAAGTCGGACCGGCCGTCGTCGCGATTCAGACGGATCGACGCCCATCGCCGGGAGAACGTCCCGCCGGAAGCCCGCTCGCGTGGGTCACGAGCGGCAGCGGAGTCGTTATCCGTAGCGACGGGATGATCCTGACCAGCCAGCACGTCATCGAAGGCGCATTGGCGATTCACGTCACATTGCACGACGGCCGCTCGTGTCGCGCTCGGCGCGTGGCCGCCGATCCGCGGTCCGATTTGGCCATCGTCCAAATCGCCGAACGGGACTTGGCGATCGCCGAGCTGGGCGATGTACGCGGGGTTCGCCGCGGGCACCTCGTCCTGGCCCTTGGCAACCCACTGGGGCTCGCCGGCGACGGACAGGCGGCGGTCAGTCTGGGAATCGTCAGCGCGATCGGCCGACCGTTGCCGGGAACGGTGGGGCAAGACGAGGACCGATACTACGGCGACATGATCCAGACGTCGGCGCCGGTGAATCCGGGACATTCCGGCGGGCCGTTGGTCGATATCCGTGGTCGCGTCGTCGGCGTGCTGACCGCTGTGAGCACAAGCGGAGAGAGCGGCGGCATCGCGTTCGCCGTTCCCATCGGAGCGCGGACGCGGCGAATTATCGACCGACTGTTGACGGGCCAATCGGTCGACTACGGCTATCTCGGCGTGGAAGTCGTCAACTTGACGGAGGCGCAGATGCGCGCCGCGGGGCTGCCCTCCGGGCGCGGCGTGCTGGTCGATTCGGTCATTCCGGGCGAACCGGCCTCCGTCGCGGGCCTGCAAGGGGGAGACATTCTGCTGGCCGTCGATCGTCGATCGGTGGCGTCGGCCGACGATTTTATTTCGATGGTCGGCGCCCTGGAGCCGGGCCGGACCGCGGACGTCGAGTACTTGCGCGGAGACCGCCGCACGGTCGTGCCAGTGACGGTCGAACGAAGGCCGGCGTCGCCGACGGTCGATTCATCGCCGGGGGCCATTACGTTTCGAGGCGCGGTGTTGGAATCCGTCTCGCCGGCGATGCGCGAGGCGAATCATCTGCCGCCCAGCGCGCTTCTCGTCGTCCTGGTGACGTCGGGCACTCCGGCCGATCGCGCGGGTCTGACGCCCGGCGACATCATCGTTCGCGTCGACGGCCGGCCGCTCAGCGCCGACACGATCCCGTCCTTGCCGGCGCAGGCGGAGGATTGCCTGATGGGGCTGGCCAGCGGTCAATCGCTCCTGATCAAGGCCGAATAGGGCTCGCGATCGCGACCTTGTGCCGGCATTCGTTTCGTCGATACAATGGCCGCCGAGGAAACCAACGATGGGGAATCCCACACGACTACACATTCCGAACGTCGAGGGTCTGGCGAAGATGCTCCGCGACGTCCACGACTTTCCCAAGAAAGGGATCGTCTTCAAGGACATCACGCCACTTCTCTCCGATTCCGCGGCGCTGTCGTTGGCAGTCGAATTCCTCACGCAGCCCTTTCGCGATCAGCACATCGACGTCGTCGTCGGGGCGGAGAGCCGGGGGTTCATCTTCGGGACGGCCGTCGCGCGAAACCTGTCCGCCGGGTTCGTGCCGATTCGCAAGCCCGGCAAACTGCCGTTCAAGACGCGGCGCGTCGAGTACAAGTTGGAGTACGGCACGGATGCGATGGAGATTCACGAAGACGCGATCTGGCCGGGTGCGAAGGTATTGATGATCGACGACTTGCTGGCGACGGGGGGGACGATGGTCGCCTGCTGCGACCTGGTGAAATCGCTGGGCGGCCGGATCGCGGGCGTCGCGTTTCTCATCGAGCTGTGCTTCCTCAAGGGGCGCGATCGCTTCGACGGCCTGCCGATCCACTCGGTCATCAAGATCGAAGATGCCGGCGGCAAGGTCACGTCGGATTTTTGATCCGCCCAAGCATATGAGCCTTCTTTTCAAGACTGTAGTATTATCAAAAACGAGCTGTTGCCGACGACGAGAGTGATGCGGCAGGAATGATTTCTTTAGGAAGTATGATGACGTTCTATACGCGATCTTAAGGATACCCGAATGGGAAGCCGTCTAAAAAAAATGGCGATTCGCGGGTTCAAGTCGATTCGCAGCTTAGAAGAATTCGAGCTGCGAGATCTTAATATCCTTATCGGTGCCAACGGTGCTGGAAAAAGTAATTTTGTCGACTTTTTCCGGTTGCTTCGCGCCATGGCGGATGAGGGCCTGCAAAAGTTTGTCAATCAACAAGGCGGTGGAGACGGTTTTTTCTATCTCGGACCGCAACACACTCGGCAGATTCTTGCGCACTTAGAATTCGGGCAGAACATCTACGAGTTTGATCTTGAGCCGACCGCAGACGGAAGCATACAAATCGCTGATGAACGCGTTCAGTTCACTGGTGGGCACGGAATCGGCAGCCTACGATCCATCGGCAAGGGCAATCGGGAATCGCAGCTTCGATCCAAGAAAGATGAGCCTGCAAGAATGGGGACGGGACGCGGCGTGTCTGGTCATGTGCATGACGCCGTTTCCAACTGGACCGTTTATCATTTTCACGATACGAACATGCTCGCGCCCATGCGACGAGAACAATCTCCTCGCGATTCTCAGCAACTTCGCCCCGACGCCTCGAATATCGCCGCATTTCTATTGCAACTGCGAGAAAAACACGAGGGTAGCTATACACTGATTCGAGATACCGTGCGCCTTATTACCCCATTCTTTGACGATTTTCTTTTGGAACCACAAGAGAAGGGCGGCGAGGAGAGGGTGCGGCTGGAATGGCGCCAAAAGGGGAGCGACTTTCCCTTTCAACCCGCGCAGTTTTCAGATGGGACGATTCGTTTTATTTGTCTCACTACCGCCCTTCTACAGCCGAGACCGCCAGCAGCGATTGTCGTTGATGAGCCTGAGTTGGGGCTTCACCCCTTCGCGATCACTCTTCTTGCAGATCTCATCCAATCCGCGTCAGAACGTACCCAGGTGGTCGTCTCAACCCAGTCGCCCACCCTCCTGGACCACTTCGCGCCTGAAGACATCGTTGTCGTGAATCGTCGAGATGGCTGCTCGACATTTGATCGTCTTGAGCCAGCAATATTGGCTGACTGGTTGAGAGAATACTCCGTTGGCGAGCTCTGGCAGAAAAACGTGGTTCGGGGGGGACCGAACCATGAGTGAGATCGTGGCCATTGTCGAAGGGGAGACAGAACAGACGTTCGTCCACGATCAATTGGCCGCCCATCTCGGTTTATTTGGAATAGCAATTTGGGCGGTACTTCCGGGAAAGTCCCGAAATAGGGGCGGCATCAAAAAGTGGGAATCGGCGAAGAATGACATCTTACGCACGCTGAAAGAGGGGCGTTACTGCACAACGATGTTCGACTTTTATGCGATGCCGGCGGATTGGCCAGGCCGTCAGAACGCTGCCGCACTGCCTTGGGAACAACGTGGGGTACATGTTGAACAAGAACTACTCAAAGCAATCGCCACCGAAATCGGACAAAGCTTCAACCCCGCGCAGCTCATTCCTTATGTACAACTTCACGAATTTGAGGCGCTGATGTTCGCGGGCACGAAGGAACTAGCAGACCTATCTGCGGCAATGTGCGGCCTTCCCGTCAATTATTTGATGAAGCAGTTCGATAATATCATCACAGCTTCCGGTCACCCAGAAGCAATCGACGACGGTTACGAAACCTGCCCATCTCGACGAATCATGAGCCTTGTACGTGGTTATCGCAAGCGTGTTCACAGTCCCATCGTTAGCAAACGGATCGGACTACCGGTTTTACGTGCAAAGTGCGCCCATTTTGGTAATTGGATTCAAAAACTGGAGCTATTGGGGGCCGAGAAGCTAACCAACACATCGGCCAAACCATCCGACGAAGTAGGGGACGCGCATATCAACGCTCCGGATGCCAGCGGATGATCGTAGATATTCGGACGATCGACGCGAGCAGGATCGCGATGAGCGCCTCGCTGCACCAGACACCGGGGGGTTGGCCGAACCACGTGCGGTGGAAGAGTTCGTGTTGAATACGGAGGAAATCCCCGCTGCACGGGCCGATCCAGACCCAGAGCATGTTGATCGCCACGCAGCCTCCGAGCGCGAGCCAGCAAGTCCACCATCGCCAGTTGGGGCGCGCGGACCCGGCCCAGATCGCGATGGCGGGAAAAAGATATCGTTCGTGCATCTGCGTGGAGAACACAAAGAAGCCCAGCGACACGAGCCGCGCGGCCCAGTCGACCGCGACCTCGTCGCCTTTACGGCGACGGAGGACGTCAATGGCCAGCAGCCAGGTGCATAATACGCCGGCCAGTCCCCAACTTCGCGCGGTCAGACCGAGCGCTTGCGGCCGGTCGTCACATAGATACCACTCGACAAGGTTGCCTTCCAGATGCGGCTCGATCAGCGGGTTTTTCAAAAACCATGCGGAGAAGCCGTTGAGATGCGTAAAAGGGTAATACGACGGCGCGCCGGCATACGCCTCTCGTACGCCATCCCATGTACCGTGGAACGGCGCCAATGTCACGATAAGAATGATGGCGGCAACAGACGTCGATCGCATCCATCGACGCGAATCTCGCCCGAGATGAATGACCGAAAGCGTCAGCCAGACGGGCAGGAAAATGAGCGCTTGGGGTTTGGCCAAGGAGGCGAGCGTCGCCATCGTCCACATCCACGTGAGATTCTTCCGGCGGGCCGCTTCGAGCGAACCGAGAATGAAGAGCGTCGGGATGGCGTCGATCTGTCCCCAGACGGAAGAATCGTGCAGAACCGCCGGATGCAGTGCATAGAGCGCGGCGACTAATGATGAAAAAAGCAGCGACCCGCGGCGGCTGAGCCAGAACAAGAGCAGGACGGCCGTTGCAAGGTCCGCCGCGACCGCCGGCATCTTGAAAAGGACGTAGGTCGTATGGACCTGCGGGGCCTCTTCACGCTGCACGACCGATTGCACGACCGCCGCGTCGAGATTTTTTCCGGCCACCAGCGGGTACACCGAAGCCAACGCGCGACAGACATAGACCTGCACCGGCGGGTAGTTGCACAGCGGCGTGGGTCGGCCGTTACGGTCATATCGATCGTATACATGACTGACGCCGCGCGTCGCCGCGACATGCGCCCACATGACGAATTGGTCCTGATCGTGCAGGAAGCCGGGGTAGGGCAAGAGCGGCCAACGCGCCAATAGACCGACCGCGACGAGCGCGATGGCGATGACGACGCGCAGTCGCGTTCGCGATGCAGAAGGAGGTCGGTGCGGGATAGGATCGGAACTGTCGGCGAGAACCGCCGGGGTGGTCTTCGTCATGGGGGGCGCAGTCTATCCGTCCGCCGTGTCCGTCGACAAGCGGGGCTTGGCGCGATCCACGTCGTGCAATATCAACCGCGCGAGGCCCTGGTTTTGCGCGAAAAAGCGGATTCGCAGCGCGCCGGACGCCCGTCCCAATTCCTTGGCGCGACCCGCGGCGCGGTCGATGACGCCGATCGCCCGCTGGAGGTCGGCGATTTGCCAAGCGTCGCGCCCGGCGGCCCGTGCAAAAAACCGTGTAAGCCATCGCGCCGCCGCGATCGATAGGATCAGTGCCCGCAATCCGTCGACCACCGGCCAGCCGTAGTAACCGTCGCCGAAGGCGGAGTGCGAGAGGAGACGCATGCGGAGGTAGCGCGTGAGCAGTTCGTCGCAATCCTTCAAGGAAAGCGACGGGTCGCGCCGGACTTCTTCCACGCGGTCGAAGGAAATGATCGGCACGCCGGGAACAAGCGGCGGCACGTCCCCAACGCCGCGAATCATACGCCGGCCACGGATCAATTGACCGATGCGATAGCGCCATCGCGACAGGAGCGGCGCCCGCATATCAGCAAGCGTGACGCTTTCGCAGTGCGCGAAGACGGTCATACGCAGAAGGCCGAGGTGTCGATGGGTCAACGCCGGCAGGTCAACCGGCGCGGGTTCTTGTTGGTCAAGTTCTCTGATGAGGAGTAAGACCAGTTCGCCAAGCTGCTCTTCATTCACGGCGTCCAGTCGCGCCGCGTCGAGCGTGTCGCACAAGGCGCAGAGCCCTAACAACCGGTCATCGAACGGCCGGTTGGCGTCACGGAGCCAGGCGTCGAGGCGATCCACGATCGTGTCGAGTTGTTTCGGCGCGACGCGGCACCCGCGCCGCAGTTCGACGGCTTCGACATTTGGAAATAGATCGCCGCCCGCGTCTTCCAATTCGGTGGCGAGACGGCGGACGTCATGCCGCTGCTGAGCAATCGGTTCGCCCTTGTTGGCGGCGGCGCTAGGACAGTCGAGACGAACGGCCGCGCGCAGCTCGTCGCCCTCGCGGTGCAGCGTGAAAGGGTAGAGCTGACAGGCGAGCGGTTTGGCCGCCATTCCGTAATCGGCGTGAATGCGGCAACGCTGGTCGTCCATGAGGAAAACGCAACCGCCGGTCGGCTTGTGGTTGAGGACGCATTCGCGGCCGAGGCGGATATAGGGTGCGACGCCGATACGACCGGCCCAGTTTTGTTCGTCGATCTTCTTAACGTCAACGGACGTGAGATGCACGACGAGTTCGCGGCAGCAATTCGTACAGGAGTGGCAAGTGAACCGCTGGCTCTTCAACTCTGGCATCACGACCGGCAGCTTCATGCGAATAGCATAGCTCCAATCACATACGCCGATAAAATCACATTTTCTCGAACATACTTCCTCTACGACGATACGGCTCCCTTGCACTTGCGGTGGCATAAAAGACCAGATAGAGTGAGTCCGGTTCTGGAGAGGTTGACGAATCGAATCGAAAACTTGTTTGAGGTGGCTTGTTTCAGAAATGAGGTAAAAGGATATGAGCACGACCCGACGAACATACGCTTCCCGTTTTCGCTTCCTCGCAGTCTTGCTTTTGCTTTCCTCGGCGGTTTTGCCCGGCTGCTTTCCTCCTTGCATACCGTTCTTCTTGACGTTGGATGACGGGCCGGTGGCCCCCGGCGTGACGGGTAAGCTCGGCGATCCCATGCCGTCGCTAACCGCCGAGCAGTTGGAGACGTTCGCGCGGGGCAAGGCGGTCCTGCAGAAGCGGTTCAACCTCGGCGATGGCCTGGGACCGGCCTTCAACGTTACATTTTGCGGGGCCTGCCACGAGAAGCCGGCGCCGGGCGGTAGTGCCGCTTTGTATCGAAACTTCTTCATCGGCGCGAGGACGAATACGGACGGCGCGTTTGCGTTCAGCGAATCGCAGGGCATGGCCGGCGGGGTCTTGCGCATGTTCAACCACGATCCCAGCCTGCCGGCGCGGCCGCCGGTGCCGGACACGACCACGATCTTCGCCCAGCGAAACTCCATCCCGATGTTCGGCGTCGGCCTCATGGCTGAGCTGACTGACGAAGAAATTCTCTCGCGAGCAGATCCCGACGACGCTGACGGCGACGGCATCAGCGGGCGACCGAACCACGACCGCGGATTCGTGGGTCGGTTTGGCTTGAAGTGTCAAACCGTTTCCATTGAGGCCTTCATTCGCGGGCCGCTTTTTAACCACGTGGGCATCACCACGAACCCGCTCACCAACGAACTGAGGGCCCAGTTGCCGGTGAACAGCGCTGCCCGGCAAAAGCTCATCGATGCGCATCGGATCGTATCCACGAGCGACCCGAAATTCGGGCCGCACGATCAGGCGGCTGCATCGGACGGACCGAATTCTGACAACGACGGCGTACCGGACCCGGAGATGTCGGGCCAGGACCTTTTCGATCTCGTTAGTTTCTCGATGATGCTCGCCGCGCCGGCCTTCGACCCGCCCACTTTTCAGACCAATCACGGGCGGGAGGTGTTTCACGCCGACCGGTGTACCGACTGCCACATTCCGCGGTTGAACGGGCCGCGCGGGCCGGTGCCGGCTTACAGCGACTTCCTCATCCATGACATGGGCCCCGATCTGGCGGACGGAATCGTGATGAAGGAAGCGAGCGGATCGGAGTTTCGTACGCAACCGCTTTGGGGAATCTCCGCCGAGGGTCCGTATCTGCACGACGGCCGAGCCGCCACGATCGAAGACGCCATTGTGGCGCACGGTGGAGAGGCCAGCGCGGCGCGCGACGTCTTTGTCGCCCTGCCCCAACAAGACAAGGTAGATGTCATTGAATTCCTGTTATCGCTGGGCGGCCGGAGTCAGGCATCCAGCGGGCTTTTACCTCCCGACCAGCCGATCCCTGACGTAGGGCAGTTCGGCGGACCGTTCCGGTCGCTCACGGCGGACGAGGCCGAGCGGTTCCGCAGAGGGCGCGCGGTCTTCGATCGTGATTTCAATTTCGTCGACGGCGCGGGCGGATTGGCCGGACCGGACGGCGTGGGCCGGTTCAACGGAGATAGCTGCCGGGCGTGTCATTCTGACCCCGTCATCGGCGGGGCCGGTCCGCGCGGCGTGAACGTCATGCGCCACGGCATCGTGGACCTGGCCGGCGTTTTCTCGCCCCCGCCGACCACTCCCAACACGATTCTTCACAAGGAAATCCGGCTCGGTCATCCGATCATCAAGGCGACGCCGGATTGCAATGTGTTCGAGATGCGGCAGACGCCGCACAACTTCGGCCTGGGCCTGATCGACGCCATCACGGAGGACACGATTCGCTCTCATGAAGATCCCGCGGACGCCAATGCCGACGGAATCAGCGGGCGAGCGCACGTCCTGCCCAATGACGGTCGCGTCGGCCGCTTAGGATGGAAGGCGGATGTCCCCAGCGTGGCGGAGTTCGTACGGGATGCGATGGCGTCGGAGATCGGCATAACGATCCCGGGTCAACAGGGTCTTTTCTTCGGCCGTACCGAAGATACGGATGGCATTGCGGATCCGGAGCTGCCTGTTCAGGATGCCGAGGATTTGGCGTTTTTCATGGGGCTGATGGCGGGGCCGCCGCGACAGTCGGCTGCGAATCCCGTGCAGGCGACGGATGGCGAAGGGCTATTCGCATCGGTCGGGTGTACCAAGTGTCACATCCCGTCCATGCCCAGCCCGTTGGGCGACGTCCCGCTTTTCTCCGACCTGCTCCTGCACGACATTCTGCCCGGAGGAACGCATGGGATCGTCAGCGGCAACGCGACGCAAACGGAATTCCGAACCGCTCCGCTGTGGGGGTTGAGCCAGACAGCGCCGTACTTCCATAATGGTGCGGCGGATTCGATCAATCAGGCTATTCGGATGCACGACGGAGAGGCGACGGCCATCCGGCAGGCGTACGAAGCACTGTCCGAGTCCGATCGCGCCGCGTTGCTCGCGTTCCTCAGTACCTTGTGATGGGGAAATAAATCGTGTTTTCGAGAAGGGTCCGATGGCCGCGGCGATTTCGGCGCGGTTTTCTGTTCACGCTCCTGGGGGGATTGACCGTGACGGCGTGCCAGGGCACGTCGCAATGCAACGCGCCCGTAGGAATGAATCCTTCAGCCTTCGTGGGGCCCAAGGCTTTTATCGACGCTTCGAGCGCCTTGGGAGAGGCGGCCCGGTCCAAGGGGTGGGGCGGGCTCGCGGCGTTCGATTACGACAACGACGGCGACCTGGATCTGTACATCACCAATGGTCCCGGCTTCCCCAATCGTCTGTTGAAGAACGACGGCGCGGCCAATTTCACGGACGTCACGGACGAGGCCGGCGTCGGACTGGCGGCGGACAATTGCATGGCGTGCGGCGTCGGCGACCTGAACAACGACGGTTGGCTAGACCTTCTGGTGGCTCGCCAGCGCTTTGCGGTGCCGTCCGATGCGCCGGCGGGTTCCATGATTCTCCTCAACAACGGCGCAAACGCGCAGGGCGTCGTGAGTTTTCGCTTGACGACGCCGCAAGAGACGGGTTTCGACAGTCCGGTTCCGGCGATGTGCCTGGGCGTCGGGGACCTCGATAACGACGGCCTCCTCGACATCGTGGTCGGGCGCTACGACATGAACGCGTTTATCGGAATCCTCCTGGTCCCCATCTACGAGTCGCAGCCCAACGAGATCTGGCGATGCACGGGCATTGTCGGCGGGGTGCCGCAGTATCAGCGCGTGGCCGGCGCCGGTGGTGCCGAGGGAACTCTTCAGCATGGATCGTCACCGGAGACGCAGGACCAGACATTTGTCCCCGGCACTTTTGTCGCTCACCTGACCGACGTGGATACCGACGGGCGATTGGACCTCTTGTATTTGCACGACATTCCGGGCGGCATCGATTATTTCCACAACGACGGCAATCTCACGTTTTCGCTTCGGCAGATGGAAACCCTCAACCAGCACGGCGGGTGGATGGGAATAGCCAATGGCGACTATGACGCAGACGGCGATGTCGACTACTTCGTGACCAATACCGGATGCGACTTTTATCAGATCTTCCCCGACGGCACGATCGCCGAGACGCAAATTTCCGCCAACGGCACGTTCTTTCATAAGCTATTGCGCAACGACGCCGGTACGTTGGTGGACATGGCCCCCGCCACGCCGGTCAGCCCCTCCGCAGTTCTGCCGCCCATGAACGCCCTGAACGGCGGCGGCCTCCAGGCGACCGAATTCGGGTTCGGAGCCACCTGGATCGACGCGGACAATCGCGGCGTCCTCGATCTTTATTGGGCCGGCGATCTGATCAGCTTTATTCAACGGGGTCTGGTTTTCAACGCCCACGGCGTCGGGCGGTTTCTCGAACACAACGGAAACGGGTCGTTTAATGACCAGACCGCCGAGCGCGGGTTGTTTAACATTCAACCGGATCGGACGGTCAATTTTGGAGAGCAGGATGGGGCCCGAGCCGTCGTCGCGTGCGATTTGAACGGCGACGGATTTCGTGATTTGGTCGTGACGAATTCGACGTTCTTCGGCGGGTTGGACCCGCTCAACCGGATTTTCCTCAACCGCGGCGTCTCCGGAAACCACTGGCTAACTGTGCGGCTACGGGGGACGACGAGTAACCGGTTCGGCATCGGGGCGCGCGTTCGATTGACGTCGGCGGGCCGGACCTGGGCCGCCGAGGTCCTGTCCAACACCTCCGTGTTTAGCGGCGTTCAGCCCGAGGCGCATTTCGGGCTGGGCGCGCAGAACAGCGTTGATGAGTTGCGGGTCGAGTGGCCGTCCGGACAGGTCAGCGTGCTGAACGCTGTGGCGGCGGATCAGACGCTCGTCGTCACGGAGCCGTGAGGCGAGCCTCGGCACGAAGTCTATCGACAAAGAATTATCACTAAGCGAGGAATAGGACTGAGATGACCGCCAGCAGCAGACCGATCAACTCCAGCGACGCGATGATCAGGGCCGTCACCGCGGCACGGCGGTCCGGCGCGCGGCGATAGGCTGAAACGGAGGATCCAAAGGCCACCGGCGTGCCGATCATGACGACGCCCGGACCGAGCGCCGAGAGGGGATGGCCTCAGCAAAACAGTTGCGCGAGCCCGACGCCGAGCATCGGAATCATCGTCGTCAGTAATGCGGTTTTGCCGGTCATTCTCAATGTCTTATAAGTAAGCGGGGCGCAATCGACTCTACTCAAGCCGCGTGTTCGGTGGCTTTGCAGCCTGCGGCATAAAGCACGTCCGGACAGAGGTCCGCACCGTTCGGCCAGACGATAGTCCCCACTTCGGGGTTGACTCGGACTTGACGAAAGAAAGATTCATCCCGAAGCGGTTCGAAAACTCCGTCGAATGGAACCAACTTGGAAATATCGACCTCGCGATTCTCGCCACCTTCAAAAGCCAGAAGCAGGCGGTAGCCGCCGAGCACTTGGACTCCAATGACATCCTTCAGCATCGCACTACTCTACCGTCCGCATCCTGTCGCAAGCAACGGGCTAATTCCGCAATCCGCAATCCGCAATCCGAAATCCGAAATCCGCAATCACCCTTGCATCGCCTTCATAAACGCCGTTACACCCGCGCCCATATCGAACTTGTAGCCCTGCTCGGCTAAGGTCCATTCCATCGCGGCGATCGCGCCGACGGTGTCCACGGCGTCGACGTAGCCCA
>CAYMXF010000050.1:0-16936 GCA_964393935.1 uncultured Planctomycetaceae bacterium | reverse complement strand
CGACGTGCTGCTCGCCCGCTTGGCTGACGACGCCCCCGCCGACGCTCGTGTTGTTTTCGCGCAGCGCTTGGGCCAGGTCGTCGAGCGTGAGGTCGTACTTCACTAATCGAGTAGGATCGACGAGGACGTGGTATTGCTTACGCAGGCCGCCCCAGGTGTTGACCTCGGCGACGCCCGGCACACTTTGGAGTTGCGGCTTGATGACCCAGTCGTGCAGGGTTGTGAGTTCCTCCAACGATCGCCCCTTGTCGGTCACGAGATAATGCAAGACTTCGCCGAGGCCAGTGGCGAGAGGACCCAGGCTCGGCCGTTCGATCCCCGCCGGCAGTTCAATCGATGCGAGCCGCTCACTGACAAGTTGTCGGGCCAGGTAAATGTCCGCGTTGTCTTGGAAAAGCACCGTGACCTGCGACAGGCCGAACTTCGAGATGGACCTTACCTCGGCGACCTTGGGGACGCCGCCCATGGCTCGCTCGACAGCCAGAGTCACTTGCTGCTCGATCTCCAGCGGCGATAGCGCGGGGGCAACGGTATTGATCTGCACCTGCACCGGCGTCGTGTCGGGAAAGGCGTCGAGCGGCAAGTGTAGGATCGCCGCGCCCCCAACGATGACGAGGAGGAGTGAGAAAACGATCACCAAGAAACGGTGATCCAAGGACCAGGTAATGAGGCGAGCCAGCATGGTGTTTCTCGCTTAGCTTTTCTTCTCGCCGGCCTCGCAACAACCGGCGCCGATGTGGCCTTTGAGGAGTTCCGTCTTGAGAAGGAAGCTGCCTTGCGTCACGATCGTCTCGCCGGGTTCCACGCCTTCGAGCACCTCGTAGGCGTCCTCCGCGGCGTACCCCAGGCGGAGCTTTCGGGGTGTGAAGAGTTGATCGCTTTGCCGAACGAATACGAGGTTGCAGCAGCCGTCCCATTGCACCGCGGCCTTGGGAACGATGACGCGCTCTTCGCCCTCGCGCAATTTGACGATGGCCTGGCCAAACATGTTGGCACGCAGGCGGCCGTCGGGATTTTCAATTTGGGCACGGGTTTTGAGGGTCCTCGTGCGAGCGTCGAGTTGGGTGCTGATCCAGGTGATCGCGCCGGCGAACGATTCACCCCTCACGCCCCCTACCGTCAAGACGATGGGCTGTCCCAGACGAATAAGCGAGAGATCATTTTCGTAAACATCCAGGATCGCCCACATTCGGCTGGTGTCGGCGATGGCAAAGAGCGGCCGCATGGTGTCGACCGCCTCACCCACGACGGCCGAGCGCTCGACGACGATGCCGGAAAAAGGCGCTCGCATCGCCAGCAAACCGTCCGACTGACCCTCCTCCGAGAGCGATTCGATCTCCTCCTTCTTTAGGCCCAGGCTCTTGACCTTTTGTCTCGCGGTGGCCAGAGAGAGCCGGCTTTCTTCCAAGCGGGCCTCGGCCTCCAGGTCCTCCTTGGCCGCGGAGATTCCCTGTTTGACCAGTTCATGCGTTCGCTCGTGATTCTTTTCCCAGAGATTCAGCCTGGCGGTCGCTTGCAGATACTCAGCCGTGGCAGAGGCCAATTCCGCGGATTCAATCACGGCGAGAACGTCGCCGGCCTTCACGGCGTCGCCCAGGTCCTTGGCGACCTCGCGGACGATGCCGGGGGCGCGCGGCGTCACGCGGGCGTAGTGGTTGCCGTCGTAAGCCACGACAGCGTTGCAGGTGACCGTTGCGGTCAGCGGCCGACGCTCAACTTGCACGAATTCGAGCCCCGCCTGCCGAGCGATTTCAGGTGTGTTAAAGCGGATACGGAGAGTGTTGTTCTTGCAAGTGACCGACGGCGGCCGAGTGCTCCGTGGTGCTTCTTCGGGTGCGGCGATCAACTGTATTTGCTTAGGAAGCGGTTCATGCACTTCGGCCGACTTGTTCGCCACGAGCGCAGGATTGCAAATCGTACATTGAGATTCAGGCACGCCATGTTCAGCACACCAGTCGTTTTCCACTTTGAACGCCTTGACGAGAAACGGGTGGCACCGGGCGCACAGCGCCTCCGGCACCCCGTGCTCAACGCATTCGCCGTGCTCCTTGATGATCGCAGGGTTACAGAATGGGCACTGGGCGAGGGACAGACCGTGTTTGGCACACTGGTCCGCGGCCGCTGGTGCGCTCGTCGGTGGTTCGGACCGATCGCACGACGCCGGCAGAACGGCTGCCAGAACTGTTACAGTCCACACCATGCACCAAGATCGTTGAAATGACATTTTTTGCTCTCCAGTCGTATCAACTTCGGCCAAGACGCTGCCGGTGGGCGCGCGGGATCGGCCGCACCGAAAAATGACAAGCAACCGAGAGCAATCAGATTAGAAGTGGAAGGCTGCCGGATGGCGGTCCGTCAGGCAGATTCCCGCTCGCGAACGGGTCGTTTCTTGATGGAGCGGTGGGATTTACGAAAATTGCGACACGATCGTGCGGCGCGAGAGCCGCCATACAGGTTGGCTCAAGGCACGGGCGATGCGGACCGGCGTCGAGCATCGTGAGCGGCGCACAGGTCACGACGCAGATCGGACATTCCTTGCTTGGCGATGGATTCGTGCAAGGGCAATCGCAAGGGTCGGCCGGTACGACGTCGTTGCAGTCCTCCGCGCAGGCCACTTGCTCCACGGGATCGGCGGCCGTCGGCCCGCAGCAGGGAAGAAGGCCGCTCGGGCAGAGCAGCGGCGTGCCCAGGATCGCCCATAGAGAAGCCAGTACCGTGACGCGCTGTTGCATTGCCGATATTGTATTACGGTCCATGACGCAGGTCCAATCCATTTGTCAGGCTTGCGAGGAAGTCTTAGGGCGATCCTATTACCGGCCTGTCACCCAGCGATGAAACCCAGCGAGGGATGATTCATGTCCAATGAAAACGCCCCCATAGCCGGTGGAAACACGGAAAGGTTGACCTACGCGCCGGGTGCCACGGGGGTGGTCCGTATCATCGGAGGCATTCACGAACTCGTCGATCGACCCGTTGATTCGGCCTATCACAACGACGACCTCGCCCCGACGATGATCGCCGATCGCAAATGGGGAAAGAAAGACATCGCCGCGCTGTGGATTTCGATGGCGGCGTGCGTGCCGACCTACATGCTCGCCTCCAGTCTCATCGCCGAAGGCATGAACTGGTGGCAGGCCGTCCTCACGATCTTCGTCGGGAATTCGATCGTGCTCATCCCCATGGTGCTCAACGCGCACGCCGGAACCAAGTACGGCATTCCCTTCCCCGTCTATTGCCGTTCGTCTTTCGGCATTCTCGGTGCGAATATCCCGGCGCTGCTGCGAGCCCTTGTCGCCTGTGGGTGGTTTGGCATCCAAACATGGATCGGCGGCGCGGCGATTTACACGATTCTGGCCGTTTTTTTCGATAGCTGGAAGTCGCTGCCGGACACCCGCCTGGGCATCAACGTCGCCGAGATGGGCTGTTTCCTGTTTTTCTGGGCGATCAACATTTTCGTCATTTACAAGGGCATTGAATCGATCCGCATCCTGCTCAACATTAAGGCGCCGCTGCTTATCGTGCTCGGCCTGCTGCTGCTCGGCTGGGCCTATCGCCAGGCGGGCGGCTTCGGGCCCATGCTGACGCAACCCTCGGCCTTCGCCCCTGGCGGTCTCAAGGCCGGCGGCTTCTGGTGGTTCTTTTTCCCGGCGCTCACGGGTGTGATCGGCTTCTGGGCGACGCTTTCCTTGAACATCCCCGACTTCACGCGCTACGCCTACTCGCAGCGAGATCAAATCGTTGGCCAAGCACTGGGATTGCCAACCACGATGGGTCTTTATTCGTTCATCGGCGTTGCCGTCACCTCCGCCACCATCGTCATATATGGCGAATCGATCTGGGACCCGGTCGTTCTGCTTGCCAAGTTCAAGAATCCTGCGATCTTGGTCATCGCCATGTTCTCCCTTTGCCTAGCAACGTTGGCGACGAACATCGCTGCGAACGTGGTTAGCCCGGCCAACGACTTCGCCCACCTCTGGCCCAAGCGGATCAACTTTCGGATCGGCGGCTACATCACCGGCGTCATCGGCATTATCATGCGGCCGTGGAAGCTGGTGGAAGATCCAACCCGGTACATAGAACAATGGCTCGTGGCCTATTCCGGCTTGCTCGGCGCGGTCGGCGGGGTCCTGATCGCGGATTATTTTGTCATCCGCAAAACCCGCCTGCACCTGCACGGCCTCTACGTGAAGGACGGCCCTTATTGGTATCGAGGCGGCTTCAACCCCATCGCGATCTTCGCGCTCGTGCTCGGCATCGCCCCGTGCGTGCCCGGCTTTATCGGCACCGTGACGACGATGAAAGTGCCTTCCATCTGGATCGAGATGTACCACTACGCGTGGTTCATCAGCTTCGGCATCTCTTTCGTGGTCTATGCGGTCTTGATGGCCATGAGCCCATCACACCCGCGACACGAGCTTTCCCGCGCCTGATGGAAGGATGGGGACCGGCACCACGCGCGGTCTGCTCTATACAAAGGTACACTCTCGTCGAAGCGCCCCGGCCAGCTTGTGAAGATATTCCGCTCGTGTGATTTCCACACAACCAAACCTTCGCAAGTGGTCCGTCGTGTACTGGATGTCGAGAAGTGAATAGCCGCGATCTCGCATCCGATGGACCAAGGCGACGAGCGCGACCTTGCTGGCGTCCCGGTGGCGGTGAAACATGCTTTCGCCGAAAAAGGCCCCTCCCAGCGCTACGCCGTAGAGTCCGCCCGCAAGCTCGCCGTCGCGCCACGCCTCTACGCTATGCGCCAGCCCCAATTCGTGAAGCTTGCCATACGCTCGAATGATCGACGGCGTGATCCACGACCCCTCCCGTCGATCGGCGCACTGCCGCATGATTTCCAAGAATGCCGAGTTGAAACGGACATCGAACAGGCCCTTGCGACAGGTGGCCAGCAACGTCTTGGACGTGTGAAAGGAGTTCAGGGGAAGGATGGCCCGGGGGTCCGGTGAAAACCAGCGAATCTGACCGGCGACCCCCATCGGAAAGGCGCCTTGAAGGTATGCTGAAACGAGTAGCTGCGGCGTTAGCCTAGGCACGTTTTTACCGCGTAGAACGACCGTCTCACCTTTGCTGAAGACCCAGCGCCCCCCATCGACACCGCTGCGGCCGCCAACAGGGCGCAAGAAAACCACACGCCGTATCCATTGACTCGCGACGGCCTCCGCGAATCTCTTCGCCGCGGCTAATCCTAATACAAAAAAAGGGGAACCGCCTGCAAGCTCCCCGCTACGGGCAGCCCTCCAGCAGCAGGCAATCCACGAAGTTCGGCACGTCGTCCTCGTCGATTTGGTCATCCGGTGTCGTCTCCACATCGCCGGCGCACTTCTCGACCGCGATACCGTCGCCGTTAGTGAGGATTTCCGTGAACCGGACGATGTCCAGGCCGTCGACCATTCCATCACGGTTCAGGTCGGCTTTAAGACACGATACCGCGATCTTGAAACCCTCGGGTAGGATCGCAAGTTGAGAATCCGGATTGATCACGACGACGTCCCACAATCCGATTTCCGCGACGCCCGCAAGGTTGAACGAGCAGGTGATCTTGCCGCTGTTTACCACGGTGACGCCGGTCGCGATGATGTCCGGCTGACCGGAATGTGTAAGCTTGACGGTGGTCGTGCCGGTGAGGCGGAAGTTGGAGCCCAGAAGATCCGTGATGGCTACGTCCGTTTCAGCGTAGCCGCCGTTCGTGGCAATCGAGGTAAGCGTCGGCGCTGCGGACGATTGGGTCACGGTGCCCGTAACGATCAGTGCGAAGCCCTGCGGACCGACCGTATTGATCGTCGGGGCCGTCACCTGAACCGTGTAGTCTCCGACGGTCGGCGCGCTGAGTAAAATCTGCTCGACGTTGTTCACGAGATCCGCCGACCCGCCCGTCGTCGATTGCCCACTGGAAAAGACATTGCCGAGATAAGTCCCACCGGGGCCGGTGACGACGAGATTGAGGTTATTGATATAGACCGGGTTGGCGTTTACCGCCGCTTCTTTCTCCGTCCAAACGAGCGTGGCTTTGAGAGAGTGGCCGCTGCTGGAAACGTTCACCGCGTACGCGGGCGAAGATTGTCCCGTCGTAAGGCCGCTAGCGTTGCGAATATCGGCGAGGACGATCAGGTTTCTTGTATCGCCGCTGAAATAGAGGACGTCGTCGAGCAGCACGCGGCCCCACCCTTCGCTGTTGGAGGGAAAGCCGCTGATGCCGGTCATGTCCACCGACGAATTGAGGAGCGTCGCCTTGATGAGCGCGCCGGACGGCGTGAGAGCATTGGCAGGCGTCGCCACGCCCGTCGGGTAAAAGCCATCCGTGTAATATTGGCGGGCCAACAAACCACTGCCCGCGACGGCCGGACTCGCCATCGAGGTCCCTGTCCATCCAGACCCGCTGAAGGTACACGTCGTGCCCGTCGTGGACGATGATACGGTGCTGCAACCCGGCGCGACGATCTCGGGCTTCCGACGGCCGTCCGCAGTCGGCCCCGCGGAGATGGAGCCGCAAGCCGTACCCTGATTCGGCGTATCCGAACCGCGGTTGACCGCCAGGCAATTCTTTGCATTCTCCGGCGTATAGACCACGCCCCCCGCGTTCGTGACGGCGAAGCAAACGAGATCGTCCTCAAAGTCGTAGCTGAATTGGTCAACGTCGTGGCACCAGGTGGTGTAAAGCGTCGTGCCGTCCGTGCCCCAACTGTTACTATGGACGCGGGCGCCGGCGCCGTGATTTTGGACGAACTTCGAGTATAGATTTGACGACGTCACCGTACCCAAATTGGTAAAGGCGACTTTCGCTAAGTAGGCCATGCCACGATACGTCGCCGCGCCGCCCGCGGGAACGGGGTCGCCGAAGAACGTGCCCGCGGTGTGCGTGCCGTGCGCATCATCGCCGGTGCCACCGAAGTAGGAGATGACCTTGCGGTGCGTCGGGCCGGGCGTGGGCACCAGCGGATCGCGAAACGCGCAGTGGTCGTAGTTCATGCCGTTGCTGCCGTTGCCGTCGATGTGGCCGGCAATCTGGTTCTCGCCGTGGATCCCGTGATCCCAAACCGGGGTCTGGGCGCTCACGTTGCTTTGCAGAATCCACTTGTTCGTGTCGTTCCGTAACGTAAGTTCGCCGGCTTCTTCTATCCATTGCACCGAACCAAGATCGGCCACCTGACCGACGGTTTCTTGCGGCAACGTCAATTCCATGGCGTGGGATTCGCCCGCCGAGGACACGTCGTTGATGACGACGCCCGGTAGAGCGGCGATCTGGCCGGTGGCGGCCTGAACGTCCTCGCCCTCGAAGAGCGTGACCGTCGCCTTGACATTGCTCTGTGCCTTCAGCAATTGGCGCTCGGGCGTTGTAAAGTCTCGTTGTCCGATCGTCGGATCGAGCTTCCACGTCTTGTCGAACGGCCCGACCCAGCGCACGAACGGCAGACCGCCGAGCTTCGCCTTTGGATCGAATCCTCTGGGTAGCCGTACGATATACGAATTGGAAGGAAGGTATTGCCCGAGTCGGACGCCCGCCTGCGAGAGCGTCGCCAACCGCTCCGGCGTCAACGCGCCATCAAGTTGGACGACATAATGCCCCGCCCCCGCGATCGGTCCGGTGGCCCGGGTATGCAACGACCTCGCCGCATCCAGTTGAATCTCCCCCGCCCGAAGATGCAAAGCCGTCGGGCTGAGCCCGTCAGCCGCTTGAGCGGGCGATGGACCCGCCGCCTGCAGCGCAGCCGTCGCCGAAAGAAGCACCCCCAAACTCGTTATGACAAGAAAGTGAACTTTCGACACCAATCCCGCTCCTACTCCAGTCTCTCAAACTACACTGGGTATGCACCCCATCCGGACCTTAAAGCCTATATACCCGACCACATAATGGTACGCAGTTCTGATCGAAAAAAGTATGGAAATGACGCAAAATATCGGTCTCATCGAGACCAACATGCAATTAACAACCATGTTAACGCGCCTTCATCAATCCTAGCACACAGAATGTCCTCTGAATGGGTGAAAACACACATTCATGGCTAGCACTTCATAACCTGGAAAGGATGGCGACGAGTTCAACGACGACGAGTTCAACGACCTTGACGTCGTCATTCGGCGGCTTGGTGGTCTCATCCCGGCGAGTCCCTACGAAGGTTCCATCGGCTTGGAGCTGCCCGACGAAAACCAATTTCGATAGGGTCTCGTCACCTGTTTTCGGATTAAACGTGACCGAAAGCACGATCGTCGGGCCGCTCCGCGTAATTACCGGCGCTTCGAGAATGCGCGCGACAAGGCCGAGACCATTGTTGCTGCATGCTAGATCAAGGATCGATACTCTCGATTCCTGGATCACCAGGCAGGATCGTCCCCCCCTGCCGTCTGACAAGACCCATTGCCCCTCCAACGGGACCAGACTTGCGGTCACGGGAAAGATCGGAATCGGTAGCGGAAGCGGCAGCAGCACCGTGCCGGCCCCGCAGCCCGCCTGCCAGACGGCAAGTACAACCAGTAACTTCTTCACGTGCCCCCCCTCTAGCGGTCAGAATCCCGCTGGACGCTTCTTCTAAGAAGGCAATGAGTTCCTCCGCCCTCCCCCGGACGCAACTGGTATGAAGTCGCTTTGGCCAGACGGTGCGACGACGCTGAGCTACTTGATCCTATTCCGCGCGGATTCGTGATTTCAATGTTTTGGAGCACGATGCCGCTGATTTGACAGCCGATAACTGAAAAACCGGGCGCTGGGAGCCCGGGCGAACGGCTGGACGGGGCTTGGGTATCAACGGACAATAATCCAACGTTGCCCCGGTAAACGCGCGACCGGCGTTGGGGTCGGAAAACGTCTATCCAGAACAACGAGCGAAGATGGCCATGAGACTTGCAATCGTGATAATCGGCCTGGCCGTGACGATGGCGCCGCAGCCGACCACGCAAAAGGACGAAGTATTGGAGAAGGTTAAGAAGCAGCTACTGGACATGGTGTCCAAGCACAAATCGTTCTCCGCCAAGATCACGATGAAGGTGGACTTTTCGGGGACGGCGAGCTGGGATCGCGTGGATGGAAACGGAACCGTCGAGTATCTGATTCAGGGCGACGAGATTCTTTCCAGGGCGGAGGTGACCAGCGACAGCATCTCGACGATCGGCGCTACCGAGATCAAGACCCGCGACGTTCATACGATGTACGGCGATGGAAAGATCGTTTATGACGTCGGAGAGACGAACGGCGCCAAGATGGCCTTTAAGCTGAAGGCCGATCCCATGCAGATCGCCGTTCCGACCAAAGCATTCTTCGACGTCGTGCGCGAACAATACGAAGCAAAGCTACTGCCGGATGAGACCATTGACGGCAAGACCGTCTGGGCCATCGAAACCAAGCCGAACGAACCTGAAAAGATGCCCGCCGCTCGTACCGTCTCTTATTTCCGCAAGGACATCCCGCTGATGGTCAAGACCGTCAGTTACGACAAGTACAACAAGCTCTTCCAGACGACCCTACTCACGGACATCAAGGTCGATCAGAAACACGACCCCGAACGATTCGTCTTCAAGCGCCCGCCGGACGTCGAACTCTACGATGATACAGACAAAAAATAAGACCCAATTTTCTGATCGCAACGGAGGATGTTCGCCTAGCCTTTACGTCACTTGTCTGACGCGTCACCGTCGTACAAATACGCCAACGCCTTGTCCGTCATGCCGTCCATGACGACGCGAAGCCGCCGTCCGCCGCTCACGGCAGGCACGTCGATGACGTGAACGACCGACGCGGCATCCGCGTCCTTGGGTAAGAGCTGAGCGAGGGCGTTGGGGGAATCGCTGAGGAAGGTCTCGTTGTAGCGGTTGCGACGGTCATCTGGATAAAGCGGCAGATAGGCGATGTTGGCTTCAATGAGGTCTTGGAAGAAGTGCGTGCCGAAAGAAACCTCGGGAACGTAACCGTCCCGTTCTCGGGCCACTTCAATCAGCATTTTCGCTTTGCTGATATCGGCGTAGGTCACGGGCACACCGAGGCGGATGTCATTGCTGCCCCATCGGCCCGGGCCGATGAGAATAAAATTGCGCCCCACGAGACGATCGTTAAGCCGTCCGACGACACGGGCAACGGCGTTGCGTTTCTCGCGGTTCGGCACGCTGTCGTAGTCCCGGGGATCGATGTAGACCACGAATTCGACGTTTTCAACGAGACCCGCGCGAACGAACTTCTGGGCGCTGAAGACCATCCGTTCCTCGGGAATGTCCTGCGGAATGGAGATGTCCTGAATTTCCTCAACGTGGCTGAGCGTACGGCATTGGAGGATGTAGAGCTGCGTCCCGTCGTGGGCGAATTCGATGTCCACCGGCACGCCGTAAGCGCTTTCAAGCCGCTTGAGCAGCCCGCGAATCTGTGCGGGAAACGTCCCTTCGCTCATGAGCTTGTCGAAGGTGACGTAGAGGTTGGTCGGATCGGCGTCGATGTACGTGCCCGTCGGCGGCGTAAGAATTCCGTCGCGGTGGATGCTCACGAGCTTGTCGAGCATCGGGTACTCCGCCCCATGATGCATGAGTTGCTCGAGGGAGACCGATTCGAGGCGGTTTCTCGTCAGGTTGATCACGTCGAGCGTCCGCTGGGAATGCGCCTTGACCTCCGAGGTAGAGGATTCGTGCCGCAGCGTCGGCATCCCCAGCGCGACCATCCGTGGGAATTCCGCGCCGACGCGATCGACCGCGCGGGTCCCGAGGCCCATGACGATTCGCATGACGCCGTCTTCCCGTTTGATCCTCGGGCTCCAGCGATACTCGTTGCGGCTGAACGCCACGCCCGCGAAACACGGGGCAAAGTAGGGACCAAAACGGCGGCCGACGACCCGCTGGATGAGGACGGCCATGTCCTCGTCATAATCGATCAGGTCGTGTTCGCGACGATAGAGCAACGGATCGGGCCCCAGTGCGCTGGCATACACTTCGGCGATCGCGCCCAGCAGCGCCTTGAGTCTCTTCTCCGGACTGCCCTGGTTCGGCACGAAGATGCTGGCGTACTTGCCGCTGAAGGCCGTGCCGAAGCGGTCTTCGAGCAAGCTGCTGGATCGGACGATCAGGGGCGATTCGCCGATCTGGTGCAACACCGTACGAAGCCGTTCCACAATCCCCGACGGAAACTCCGCGTTCCGGAAAACCGACTTGATCAGCCGGTATTCCTTGCGGATCTCCTCCGATGTTTTGTATTTCTGGTTCTGATATTCGCCGAGCCCGTTGAAGGCGATGAAGTCCTCAATGACGTCGGAGCGGAGGTAATACGATTCAGGAATAGCGACCGGCGAACTGGCCGTGCTACTCTCCGGCTGGCTCACGGCGATCGGCTCGACGTACTGCTTGACTTCGTCGATCGGTAGCGGCTTAGGGCCCGTGACGATGCGCGACGCCAGAAACATGCCGGAAGCCTTGCCACCGATGCGGCCCATGCTCGCCTCAGCCCCAATCGACCGGTTGATGATCTCCTCAATATCGCGAATTCGTAGGAACTTCTTGGCGACGGCGATGAATTCAAGCTGGTCGCTGATCAGATGGCGAATCAGCCCGACGCGGATGCCCATCGCCTCGTCGGGCGTGAGCTGCGACTCGCCCTCGGGCAGTGCGCAAAACCGACGGACCGTGTCTGCCAAGAGTCTGAACGATAATGAGCCGAGCGTAACGATCGCGCGGAGTTTTTCGGCCTCTTCGCGCTTGAGCGCGAGATTGACGATGTCGTCGATTTCATGCGGAGTAAAGTTTTGTGCGGCGTAACGTCGGGTCGCCTCGTTGACGAGGTCGCGCTCCCGGGCATCGCCACGCGGGGCCTCCATGACATTCGGATTGCCCCCTCCACCGCCGCTGGCGCGGTCGATGTTGCCCGCGGCCGCACGGGCTTCGTCGTAAACCTGATCGATGGTGATCACGCCTCGTTCGTGAAGAGCGATCAGGAGTTGGCGTAGGATTCGATCGACCACGTGGGGATGTTGCGTCAGATGCTCGTCCAGCCGGTCCGTCGCGGTGATGCGCTCTGGCATGCTTCCCATGTGAAATCCTAGGACGCCCAGGCGTGTGGGTATTCTGCCGGGGCCGGCGAAACTACCATTCCATTCGGGGCGCGATTGTAACTTCGGAAGGCCCGATCAAAAGATGAGAATGAGCATCATCCACATCTCTTGACTCGACCATGATCGCTAAGTCTATTGGGACAAGCATCTTACATTGTATGTCCCGGGCTGCGAAAGGCTCGGTTGCGTTCGCGTCGATAGTATCCTAAACTGGTGTGCTCTGAGCTAGACAGCGGTCTCGATGACGGGGCTGAATCGTCAGTTCGAGAAATTTTAGAGTACGAAAGGAAAGTCCGGACAAAACATGATCAAGGTTCGCCCCCGTCCCAATGAACCCGTCCAGCAGCTCATGCGACGGCTCAAAAAACTGTGTGAGCGCGAAGGCGTCCTCCGAGAAATGAAAAGGACCGCCTACTACGAAAAGCCCTCCGATCGAAATCGACGAAACCTCCGCAAATCGAAGCGCCGCTTCCAGAAATTCGGCGAGCCCGAAACTCGTTAGATCGGCCGGCGCGACTTCCATTTTTTCGTGTGTAGGACAATGATACCCGCACAGGGTCCGTCGTCCTTTAGGCGCGTATGCGTCAACGGGTGTTAGGCGCGCTTTCGAAGGTGCTGACGGGGGCTCGAGCAGCGGTAAACGCCGCCGGGAGGAACGTTGAGCCAGACCATTCGATAGTTCACGTCGCGGAAAAACCGTTCGTAGAAACCACGATAGATCATCGGCACGACGGTGATCTGGATAAACAAACCGCCCGGTGTAAGGGCTTCGTGCAGCCAGCGCCAGAGGCGGACCTGAGCCCGCGCCGGCAGGCTCGGCGTCGGCAGACCGCTGAGCACATAGTCGACCTTATGAATTCCCAATTTGGCGAGCGGCTCGGCGATGCGCGAAGCGTCGGTCTGAAGAAGCGTCGTCTCGGGGAAACGCCGGCGAAGAACCTCGCAAAAATCAGGGTCGTTCTCGACGGCAACAAAACGATGATGCGGCCGAAGTTGTTCGACGATCTGCTCCGTCACGGGGCCGGTACCCGCGCCCAATTCCACGATCGTGCCCGGTCGGCTGAAATCGACGTGGTCCAGAACGCCGGAGACCAAGGCCCGGCTGGAGGGTACGGCCGAGGAGATCGTCCGCCCTTTGGCCATGAACTTCGAAAAGAAAAGTCCGACATCCGAGAGCCGCGCCGCCCTGGAGGCGAGAGTGGATTCGGCGAGAGCGGGTTCGGCGACGTTTGCGTTTGAAGAATCGCTGCTCACAAAAGCTCCATCAATTCAAGTCGCGGTCTTCCGTCGACCGTGATGCCTGTCGTGGCACGGGTTACCGGCCTCGCGTGATCAGGCGGACAAACCGTCACGCGAGCGGCGCGGATACAGCGCTGTCTGCCGCTTCATGACAAGTCTTTTGGGATTCGACACTCGCTATCTCAGGGATTCTCACTATCGGCTCCGCGCTAGCCGACAGCGTGAACGGAATCCTACCGGCGATTCGGCCGCCGCGCCAACCCACCCGGATCGGCTTATCTGCCTCTCTGCCTGCTTGGCCGAATAAGCAGCGCATCGTCGATGGGCGTTACAGGACTTGAACCTGTGACCTCCTGCATGTCGAGCAGGCGCTCTAGCCAACTGAGCTAAACGCCCCGGATAACAAACAGGCCGTCTTCAGCGTACCAAAGGCGGCCTAATCTGCCGGGATTGTAGCTGGTAATCTTGTGACCGAACGCCGGCTTTGTCAAGGCGATTTTGCGGCAGCCCTTTGCGGGCGCGGCAGTTGCGCCGCTTGACCCAACTGATCGACCCAGCTATAAAGGCTCCATCAGGCCCCTTGGGGGCTCTTCGGCGCGACTAGCTCAATTGGCAGAGCAGCTGACTCTTAATCAGCGGGTTCTGGGTTCAAGTCCCGGGTCGCGCAATATGTCTTGCCGAAGGGCAGGGATTGCCTTCGGCCTGCCGTTTGGCGGATCGTAGGCCCTAAAATATCTTGGCGGCCCTTGCCCCATCCCACTCGTAAGCTCGGTCTCTGGCTGGTCGGCGCCGGCGGAAACGTCGCGACGACGGTGGCCGTCGGATTGGCGGCGCTCAAAAAAAATCTGGCGGAATCGACAGGACTCGTCACCCAGACGCCGGCCCTCGCCAAGCTCCCCCTCGTCAAGCTGTCAAACATCGTTCTGGGCGGACACGAGATCGGCCCGGCGCGGCCGTTGCGAACGGCTCAAGAACTTTGCCGCGAGAGCGGACTTTTCGGCGATCTCCTCCTAAAGAAAGTCGCACCAAGTTTGCGGGCCTGGCAGGCCAACATTCGCCGCGGCACATCCATTCACTGCGGGCGAGCGATCGAACGGGTGTCCGCGTCGAAGCCTTCTCGGAAGGAGCGTAATCCGTTTCGAATCGTCGCCCGCCTCCGGAACGACTTGCGATCCTTCGCCAATCGCCATCGGCTTGACCGCGTGGTCGTCATTAACGTGGCGTCGACCGAGCCTCCGTTTCGTCTGTCAGCGCACCATCGATCGTGGGCAGCGCTTGAATCGCTCTTGAAGCGAGGAAACGCCGCCGCCCTGCCAGCCAGCAGCCTCTACGCCCTCGCGGCGATCGAGGAAGGAATGCCATTCGTTAACTTCACGCCGTCGCTCGGCGCAAACCTCCCCGCCCTTCGCGAGCGCGCCATCGAAAAGCGCGTCCCGATCATGGGCAACGACGGGAAGACCGGCGAGACTCTGATCCGGAGCGTGCTCGCGCCGATGTTCCGCGAGCGCCATCTCCAGGTCCTGAGTTGGGCGGGCTACAACATCCTCGGCAATCGCGACGGCCGGGTGCTCGCGTCTCCGCGGAATCGTGCATCGAAGCTGGAGGGGAAGAACAGCGTGATCTCGGCGCTCGTCGGTGCTTCGCCCGAAACGACGACGTCGATCGAATATCTTTCCAGCCTGCACGATTGGAAAACCGCGTGGGATCATGTCCATTTCCGCGGATTCCTCGGCGTCAAAATGAGCCTTCAATTCACCTGGCAAGGCTGCGACTCGATCCTTGCGGCGCCATTGGTGATTGATCTCGCGCGGCTGGCTGATCTTCACGCATATCTCGGTCTTGCCGGAGTCATGACGCATCTTGCATGCTTCTTCAAAGCCCCGATGGACGTGAAGGAACAGGGCTTTACTTCCCAAATGCAGATGCTCTATCGGTATGTCGAAAATGTATCCAAGCGCGGGGGGGGTTCTTGAACCTGCCTCTGGCCTACAGCGCGAACGCGTACACGCGGTTCGACGTGTTTGAAGCGATGTGCCGGATCGCGGCGCTGGGCTATCGCGGTGTCGAGTTAATGGCTGACGCGCCGCACCTTTGGCCCGCCGACACGACGCCCAAGCGGATCGACGAAGTCCGCGCGGAGTTGGACCGCCTCGGACTCACCATCTCCAACATCAACGCCTTCATGATGAACAAAATCGGCGACAGGAGGCAGCTCTATTGGCATCCGAGCTGGATCGAGCCGGACTCGGCGTACCGACAGATTCGCATCGATCACACCAAGGCGGCCCTGACGATGTCCCGGCAACTCGGCGCTCGCCATATCACGACCGAGCCCGGCGGACCGATCGGCGAGGGTCAATCGTACAAACAGGCGATGCACCTGTTCGTCGAGATGCTCAAGCCGGTTATCGAACACGCGGAGAAGGAAGGCGTACAATTACTCATCGAGCCGGAGCCGGGATTATTGATCGAGCGATTCGAGCAATACGAGGAACTGGCCGCTCGCATCGACTCGCCCTATCTCGGCATGAACTTCGACGTGGGGCATGCCTACTGCGTCAGCCAGGAACCGGCGGAATGGATCGGCCGGATGGCTCGACATACGGGGCACTATCATTTTGAGGACATCGCATCGACACGTGTCCACCAGCACCTCGTGCCTGGCAAGGGGGCGATCGATTTTTCGGCGACGCTCTGCGCGATCCGCGAAACTGGTTACAACGGCTGGCTGACCGTCGAGCTGTATCCTTACATAGACGATCCCGACGCCGCCGGCAGCGAGGCGAAGGCATACCTCGAACGAATCGCCGCCACTCTATGAAGAACCTACGGGCCTACTGCGAGCTTGTCCGGTTGCCGAACGTCTTTACGGCGATGGCCGATATCCTCGCGGGCTATTGGTTGATTTGCGGTCGCATGGAGTGGTCGCCGCGGCTCGGTTGGCTTCTCGCGGCGTCGGCTTGTCTGTATAGCGCCGGCATCGTTTTAAACGATCTACACGATATCGAGACCGACCGAAATGAGCGGCCGACTCGTCCCCTCCCTTTGCGCCGCATCTCCACACGCGCCGCGTGGCGATGGGCCCTTTCGTTGACGCTGGTGGGCTTGCTGGCGTCCATGCTCGCCGGCCTCGATGGTTCCAACCCTTCGTCACGACCGTTCACCGTGGCCCTCGCCCTGGTCGTCGCCATCGTCGCTTACGATTTCGCGCTCAAGAAAACCCCGATCGGCCCGCTCATCATGGCCGCCTGTCGCGCACTAAACTTCCTCCTGGCCGTTTCAACGGGGGCGCTCGTCACGGGGGCGCTCCTCAACGTTGACGTGTTCCGACATGTCAATCTCATCGCGGCAGGGATTTTCCTCTACGTCGCCTCGTTCACCTATTTCGGGCGCGATGAAGCCGCGCGAAGCTCTCGCGGAAAATTGATCGCCGGCGGCGTCGGCATCGCGATCGCGCTGTGGATCATCGGCAGCGTTTCCATCGTCCGTAGCGGCTACCTCGATTTCACGCTCATTCTCTGGATCGCCGTCGCGATTCACGTCGGCCGTGTTACGCTTCGCGCCATTCGCCGCCCCGGTCCTTCCACCGTTCAATATGCCATGAAGACCTACATCTTCTGTATCATCGCGCTCGACGCGGTCATCGCTTCGTCCGTCGGCGGGTGGCGCGCCGG
>CAYMXF010000049.1:0-16965 GCA_964393935.1 uncultured Planctomycetaceae bacterium | reverse complement strand
TTGCGCCTGCCGACCGCGCGGAGGGCCCAGCTCACGCCTTTCTTGACGAAGTTCCGCTCGTCGGCGGCGGCGCGCTCGATGAGCGGCAGGCACCGGGCGAACGGCTCGTCGCCCGTGACCTTGTCGTGCAGGGCGAGGCTGGCCAGCAGCGCAAAGGCCGCGCGCTTGACGAACTCGTCGCGCCGGTTGCACCACTGCGCGACCTTGCGCCAGGCGTGCGGCGTGCGGTCGAAGAGGTGAAAGCAGACGGTGTCGCAGATACCCCAGTTGTCGAAGTCGCGGCACCAGCGGTCCATCTGCGCGGGCGTGACGCGCGCCGGGTCGTCGACGAGCGATGCGAGCATACGGGCCTCGTACCACCCAGTGTCCCAGAGGGCGGCGGCGAGTTCGTGGTTGCGCCCCAGGCGCTTCGCCAGCAGCTTCATGTTAGCCATCGACACGCCGAAGGCCTTGCTCGCCCCCTCCTCGGCCGACATGATCCCGAACCTCGCCAAGTTCTCGCGGTCGTGCTTGGTGCTCATCTGCTTGAGCGACGAAAGTGCAGCTTGGACCGAATCCTTGACTGAATGCTTCGGACCCACCTTGGTCGCCTTGGCGGATGTGTTTATCTTCTTGGAATTCATGCGGTCCCTCCGGGGTCGTTACACCGAATGTAACTCGCTTCACATCGATTTATTTTCTACGTCGACCCGCGTTCTCCGCGATCCGAGCCTTGACCAGCTTCCGCACCAAGGCAACCGGCAGGGGCTTGTCCGCCGGAAAGCGGATGGTGCCCTTGCTGGTGTCATAGCCCTTGAGATCCTTTTTGTGGGCTTCAATCGGGAAAGAACCGGGGAAGAAAGAGCAGTGATTCGCGGCCGCGCCGAAGGCCACGAAGAATCTGCCCGCAAGACGGAATGCGGGGACCTGGTAGCTGATGCACTCCTGGGCCTTCGGAGCGGCAGCCCTGATGGCCTTTCGGAGTTTTTGTAGCGCGGCTCGCTGGTCTTTGCTCAAGGCTGCGAGGTATTCGTTGATGGTCTTGGCGTTGGTCTTTAGTTTCCCTGCCATGGCTTGTGCTCCTTGGATAATCTCGTTTTACGTCAACTGTCGGGCGATCTCCCAATGATGTCCGCCCGGATCTCGAAATCTACAGCGGTTCGGCTCTCGCGCCTCGAAAATACGCCGCCGCCCGCGGGCGGAGAAGAAAGTATAAAATCGGAGCGAAAAGCACGCTATGCACCAACAGCTCCAATGGGGTGTGCCAAATGCTGAGAATGATGTGGAAACACATCCAAACGACAAGCAGCCAGCGTGCCCACTTGGAGCCGCGAAGCGTATACACACCGCCAAGTACCGCGAGAAGGCCGCTCGCCGAGACGAGGACTACGTCGACGATATCGTGTGCCCCGATCCCCGCGGCACTCCGGGAGGCGGCTGCATCAACCAGCGGCAGCAGGCCCCTAACAAGTCCGACGCATCCGACGGATATGAATATCCAACCGATGACCGTGATGGAGATTGGACGCTTTTTCATACGGAGTTACGCCGCCGATCCGTCAGGGCTGGCCGGAACAACGAATCTTCAATAGCGCGGCTTGCTGAGGATCGCTCAAGGCGGCGAGGTACTTGTCGATAGTCTTGGCCTTGATCTTGAGTTTCGCTGCCATGGCTTGTGCTCCTTGGGCGATCAACGAATAGGTCTCCGTCGACGTTGCGCCATTTGCGGCCCCGGTCCGCTGGCAGAGGGTACTTGTGCAGCCCCGGACGGCCGCGGGCCTACCGCGGAAACGACTCAGCGTGACGACGGACGTATTGCTCCAAGAGACGCCAGATTTTTCGGTTCCCGCAGAGCTTGTCGGTGTATGGCTCGAACGGACTGTCCGGTCCGTGCGCACCGCCGTCTCGAAAGCGCTCGAGAAACTTGTTGCGACGACCCTCGAACTTGTGCGGGTCAGCGAACGGGAACAACTTCACAGCATGCGCCAAGTCTTGGGCTTCGGCATCGGCGCCGATCGTGCGGTACGCGTTGACGAAGACGGAGTACGGCGGCTGGCCAGGGAAGTCGGACTCGAAGAAGTACTGAAGGCCGCCATTGTCGATGATGCCCTGAGCGGCATGGACGAGCACGACCGTCCGCACCGGTGACGAGAGCTTATCCGTATCGCCGACGCGCTCGACCTCCGCCAACGCATGCTTCAACGCGCGATCAAGTTGGGAGCCGCGTTTCGCCACGGCTTTCTTGGCCTTGGTCATGGGTTTCGCTGCCATGGCTTGTGCCCCTTTGAGAGATCAACGACTAGACTACGGCGATGGCCTCCATAGCAACCAAAGACCCTTCCGGCCACCGCTCACCCTTAACCGTTGAGCGCGCCGGTGGCTTCTCGCGGAAGAACCCCGCATAGGCCTCGTTCATCTCCTTGAAGTACTTCCAGTCGTGCAGGAACACCGTGACTTTCACGACGCGACTGAGATTGCTTCCTGCCGCCTCCAAGATCGCGCCCAGATTCCGAAGGACCTGACACGTTTGCTCCCGGATGCCGCCGTCAACAAGGCGCCCGGTCTTGGGGTCGAAACCGCCCTGACCCGCACAGAAGATGAAGTCCCCGGCGCGAGTGGCCTGCGAGTAAGGTCCTACCGATTGGGGAGCGTTAGGAGAGGAGACGACTTCGATTTCCATCAGGTGCCTCCTGGACTTTGGTCAGTGCTCCTCTTGAGGAAAGAGGCTAATTCTAACGGCCGGGTAACGATCAATCTAGGCAACGGCGACCGCCCTAGTGTAGTGCGTCACACAGATTACAGCTTATCTTGTGGCACCGGCGTCCCGCCGGTGCGAGCGCGAACGAGACACCTGAGCTTTAGGTAGCCAAACGAATGAGGCACCAATTGTGACGCACTACACTAGGAGTCATTGAACTCGCGCGGAAACCAACCACGCGGCCGCCGCCAGCTCCACCGCCCGGCCGTCGACCGGCCTCACGCCATCGTTCGCAGGTGCT
Organism: uncultured Planctomycetaceae bacterium; assembly: GCA_964393935.1. GTDB lineage: Bacteria > Planctomycetota > Phycisphaerae > UBA1845 > UTPLA1 > DATEMU01. Next base: position 13,987 of record CAYMXF010000049.1, on the reverse strand, counting down.
CGGCGAGACGATCGAAGCTCTCGGACACGCCGTCCTTCATCCCGGTCTTGAGCGCCCTGTCGCGGGCTTCCTTCGACGGGTAGAGAACCGTGAGCGTCATGGTCGTCTTGCCATCCTCCTCGGAGAGGATCAGCGTGTTGAGCGTTTCCGGCCAGTCTCCGCCCCACACCTCGGTGTGGACGAGCCGCTCGGGCGGCGCAATCTCTCGATACACGCCGTGCATCCCCATCTCGGTGCCGTCGGAACGGCGCCAGACGAAGTGCCACGCCCCCCCGGGCTTAAGATCGACCTCGCAGACCGGCATGGTCCAGCCGCTCGGGCCCAACATCCACTTCGGCAGGTGCTCGGGGCTGGTCCAGGCCTCGAAGACGAGCCTGCGCGGCGCGTCGATGACGCGCGTCATTGCGATCTCACGATCCGACGGCGTCGTGAGCGTCATGACGCCGACCCTATTTGCTGTGTTTGGCGTGGCCATGCTTGCTCTCCTTTTGTTTCAGGCGTTGTACGTAATCGTCCAGTCGTTTCGTAGGTCTCGCCCCCGCCAAAAAGCGGCGTCGTTCCCGGTCGGAGGGAAGAGTTAGTTTGGTTGAAGGCTCATTTGTCGCGGTCATGCGTGGTCTCCTTTGGCGTCGCCTTCTGCTGCATTTCGCGGAGTTTGCCGCCCACCCAGGCGCACGGCATCGCAATCGCGACGAGCGCGAGGGGATACCACTTGGGCCCGAATTCCGGCCCGCTGTTCCATGTCGCCACGGCGCCCACGATGCTCAAGGCAAGGCCGACGACGCCGATCACCAGGGCGTGCTGCATGGGCCGATCGGGCGCGAGCCGCGCCGCGACGTAACTGCCCGCGACGGCGTAGGCGCTGCGATAGGCCAACGCGAGCGTGAAAAGTGCGTCGCCCATCGGCTCGCCCCAGGGTGGAAAAATCCTCAACGCGTGCATCACCATGTCAGTGCCAATGGAGAGAATGATGACCGCGAGCAAGCCAGCGAACAGGGCGCCGATGCGCCGAAGAGTGCGACGTGGACGGGGTGTTTCACTCATGCCTCGTCTCCCAGTACGACTGGCCGATCCCAGAAAATGTAGTCGGTATCAACTGGCTCGCCGCCGACGTCTTTAACGAGCATCGCGATCTGTCCCCGGTGGTACCACGCGTGCCCAAAGACTTGCGTCAGGAGATCGAGGAGTCGCCAGCGATAGCGCCGGCCATCGCCGCCCGTGCAGGTGAACTCGCCGGCAATATCTTCTTCGGTGAGGCTCGCGAGGTATGCGGTCCATCGCGTTTCGATGGCGCCGACGAGAGCCGGGAGTTGTTCCAGCGTGGTCGGCGGAAACCAGCCCTCCGGACAATCCGCGACGACACCGAGGCGGTGGAGCCACATGTGGCGAGCAGCGACGAGGTGAGCCATCTTGCCGACTGCGCGCGTGAACTGGGACGAGGCACGCGCTTCAGGCGGCACGGAGTGTAACATCAGCAGGGCCTTCCGGTTGCAGTCCTTCTCGTACTCGTACCAATGGCGGAATCGCTCGACAAACGAAAGTGTTGCTTGCGTGGTCATGGTGTGTTCCTCCAGATTCTGCTCGACTACTCAATGGGTGCAAGCCCCTGCAAGGCGCGAAGGTACATGATCTGGCCAAGATGGTAGCAGTCATGCCCAAGGTGGTATGGTAGGCGTTCCAGGGATGAGTCGGGCCTGGCAATCGCCTCTCGAATGTCGTTGTGCGTCCTTCGGAGCCGATCGATCGTCGCCTGCCACGAGGCTTCGGATTTCGAGGCCGGCATGGCAAAGTTGTCGCGTTCGAGATCCTCCCGTGAGGGTCCCTTGCGGACATCCAGCTGGGAGAGCGTGTGCTCCCGCCAGATGCAGACATGGTTCACGATTTGCCAGATGCAGTGCCGACCCGGCGCCGGGCTCCATGCGGTCTGCGGCAGCGACAGCCCTCCCACCGCCTTGCTCCACGGTGCAATCCAGATTCCCTCGGTCCAAGACGCCTCCCACAGTTTGACCAGCAGTGCGCGTTCCATTTTGTTCTCCTTCGAGTGACTTTGAACTCCCTATCGATTTTGGTCAGTGGATAATCGCCGTTTCCGCTTCGTCAGCCATCGCCTTCGGCGCTCTAAGAGCCTCCCGTTGGGTTTATCGTCGCGTCCGCTCGACTCTCGGTGCGCTGAAGAGACCCTTGAGAATGATCTCCCGGTCGGAGGGAAGAGCCAGTTTGGTTGAGGGTTCATTTGTCGCGGCCATGTCTAATCTCCTTTGGCGTCGCCTTCCGCTGCATTTCGACCAGGAGGTCGTCGAGAGCCTCGAACCGCTTCTCCCATGACTGCCGATACCCCTCCGTCCACTCCGCAACCACCTTCAGCGGGGATGCGTCCAAGCGGCATAGGTGCGATCGACCGTCGATTCGCCGTCGAACCAGCCGGGCTCGCTCCAGCACCCGAACGTGCTTGGACGCCGCGGGGAAGGACATCTTCAGGGGCGCAGACAACTCGCTGAGGTTCTGCTCATGGTCGGAGAGCCGCCGGAGGATCGCGCGCCGCGCTGGATGGGCGAGGGCGTGAAAGACTCTGTCCAGGTTTGGGGATCTATCTAAAACCATACGGTTTAATATACCAGGGAACCGGACGAAAGTCAACCACTTGGTTTAATAATTTTTCGGGGTTTGAACTCAAAGTATGGGGTTGAAGCCCCCCCGGGGGGGCATACCTTTCAACTTCAAGGTTGATGGTCGTCGCGCTTCGCCAATTTGCGGGCCGCGTTCACGATATCCGCTTCCTGAGGCAGGACCAGATTCGCCGACGGGCCGAGGGGGATGTAGGTGTCCTCGCCGACGACGCGGCGGATGGCCCTCACCCCATCACTCTCCCCGGGGGAGAGGGGGCAGTGTTCGACGACGGCCGTGACGATGCCCTCGCCGACGCCGCCGGAGCGGCGGCCTTCATCGACGACGAGCACCTTACCGCATTCCCGGGCGTGCTTGGCGATCAACTCCGTGTTTAGCGGGCTGAGCCAACGCAAGTCGAGAATCCGCGCGGAGATGTTGTGTTTCTCAAGGAGCACCTTCGCCACACGAAGCGACATCGGCACGCCGTTGCCGAAGGTGATGATGACCAGGTCGCGGGCGTCTTCGTGATAAACGCGGCCTTCGCCGAGCGCGACGGCCTGGTCCGGCGGGGGATAGGCGAACTGCCACGCCCCGTCACCCTCCCGGTGCAAATCCTTCGTCATGTAAAGCGCGATCGGTTCGAGAAAGAAAACCACGCGGCCGTCGATCTTGGCGAGCGCGGCACAGGTGCGGATCATCATCGCGGCATCGTCGCCGCGCGAAGGGCACGCGAGAATCAGCCCGGGAATATCGCGCAACGCGGCGATGCTGTTGTCGTTGTGAAAGTGCCCGCCGAACCCCTTTTGGTAGGCGAGCGACGCGATGCGCACGACCATCGGGTTGCGGTATTGGTTCTTCGAGAAGAATTGGAGCGAACAGGCCTCGCCGCGAATCTGGTCGCAGGCGTTGTGATAATACGCGAGATATTGAATCTCCGGGAACGGCAGCAGCCCCATGTTGGCGAAGCCCTGGGCAAGGCCGAAGATGGTCTGCTCGTCCAAGAGCGTGTTGAAGCAGCGTGCCGCCTTGAATTTTTTGAAGAGACCGGCGGTGACGTAATAGACGCCGCCCTTGTAGCCCACGTCCTCGCCAAAGACGACCATCTCCGGGTGCTTCAACATGAGGTCCATCAGCGCGGCGTTGATCTCCACGGCGAGATGCCGCGGTTCGAGCCGCTCCGGAAGCTTGTCCTCGCCGCCGAAGAGTTCCACGCGCATCGCGTGCTCGACCGTGCGAACGGCCTCGCGATTGACCTTCTCCGCGTGATACGGCGCGAGCGGCTCCATGACCTCCACGGCGGAGGAGAGTCGCGGCCGCGTGACGGCCTTGTCCGCCGCGACTTTCACTTTGGCGCGAAACTCCTCGTATTTATGGAGCGCATCATCCGGCGTCAGGAGCCCGGCGCGCAGCACGAGCTTCGCCGATTGAAGCAGCGGGTCGAGCGCCTCATTGGCGGCAATCTCGTCGAGCGTGTGATAGGCCGGCTCGAAGTCGGTGCCCGCGTGGCCGAGCATCCGCACGACTTTCAGGTGCAGGAAAACCGGCGCTCGGTGCGAGCGGCAGTATTCGACCGCCTCGGCGACGACGGCGTGGCCCTCGACGAGATCGAGACCATTCGCCTGAAAATACGTCAGTCCGGGGCGATTCGAGAAGTTCGCCTCGACCCATCCCGGCGGCGTGCGCACGGAGATGCCGATCCCATTGTCCTCGCAGACCAGCAAAACCGGGCACGGCAGCTTCTGAAACGCGGCCCAGGCGGCGGCATTGAAAGCCCCCAGCGCCGTCGAATGGTTCGTGCTCGCGTCACCGAAACTGCAAACGACGATGCTGTCTTCGGGGATCAGCAGCTTCGCGCCCAGGTGACGCGCGCGATGAATCCCCACGGCCGTGCCGACCGCCTTGGGAAGTTGGCTCGCGATCGTGCTGGTCTGCGGAAGCACCCAGAGCGGCACGCTGCCCCAGACCTTGTGCCGGCCGCCGGCGATGGGATCCTCCGCGCTGGCCGCCTGCGACAGGACGGTGTCGTAGATGATATCAATGCCGGGGACCTTCCGGGCCCGCTCGACCATGAACGCCCCACTCCGATAGTGCAGGAAGGCGGGGTCGGTGTGCCGTGTAAGGCGTGCGACCAGCGCGTTGCCCTCGTGACCGGCCGAGCCGATGGTGTAAAAGGCGGCGTTTTTCGCCCGAAGTTCGCGGGCGATCAGGTCCAGGTGCCGCGCGGCCATCTGCGATTCGAAGAGTTCAACGAGATCGCGACCGGTCAGCGTCGCATCGGGACCGGCGGGATCGTCCAGGTTCGTATGGCCGATGGGCGTCTCGGCCCAGCCCTTCACGAGGGCGATGAAGTTCTTGTCGATGATCTCGGCGCGGTTGAAGGACATAGGGTGGCTAGTAAACGTCAAAACATCAAAAAGTCAAAACACCCGCGGGGGATGGTCAGATCCGCGACTTGTCAGAGGGGCGATGTGATCCTGACCAACGCCTTCGGCGAGACGATGCCACACTAGCGGTATCGCCGGGTCGCTTTGGACCGAGCCTTTGGAGGCCGGCGATGCTTGGAGGCGGACGCCGAATGTTTGCGAGCCGCCGGAGCCGGACGCTTTTCCGGTTTTCGCGGGCGGGCGGCGTTCGCGGGCGCGGCCTTTTTTTCCTTGGCGGCCGAATGCAGGGAGGCCGAGTTACGATCGGCGTGCTCGGCTTCCACTTTTTCAGGCGCGGCGGGAGGCGGTTCGGGTTCGACGACCTTGCGCGGAGCGTGGGCCGCCGCGTACCGCTTCATCAACACATAGAACGGCGCGGCCTCCGACTCGCGAAGGTGCGAGGCGAGGAACTTCTGCGCTTGATCGACCGTGGAGTCCGGCTCGACACAGCCGCTACGGCGCAGGAGCTGAACCATCGCCGCATCGACGGGCACGGCATGGCCATTGAGGCAGCGGAGGAGGACGGTGGCTCGCGCGTGGGCGTTAATGGTTTCGAGCGCGTTGAGAAAGGATTCGGCGCTTCGCAGGGCGATCTTTTTCAAGAACGACAGGTCCAGATGGTGGAGGCGGTTGTAAACGGCGTTCAGGGCCGCCGAGAGGTCGGACACCGCCTTGCGGCATAGGGGGTAGTCCGCGCCGATGATCTCGACCATCTCGGAGACGGGCGTGACGCGCAGTTCGTTGAGGTCCACGACGGCGGTGCGAAGCCGCGATAGGGCCGAGGCTGCGCGGGCGTCGGCGGCGTAATCGGCCAACACGCCGCGGAGGAGGGCCTCCATCGGCTCGTCCACCGTGGACAGCGCGGTCGAGCCGCCTTCCTTCTTGACCTGGTTGAACAAGCGTCGGAGTCGCTGCAAATGCTCGGCGGTGTTCTTCATGAATGGGCTCCAGCAGCGTCGGGCGAATCGGGCTCGGCGTCGTCCTTGGGGTCGTCATCGTTCATCGAATCAGCGGCGGCGGGCGTCTGACCGAGGGCCTCGTCGATCTGACGGATGATTTGGGCCGCGATCTTCAGGCCGCGATCCAGGTGGAAACGAATCAAGGGGCATTGGCGCATATCCAGTCGCTTGGCGATCAGCGACTGAATCATGCCGCGAGCGCTCTCGAGGCCTTTCATGGTGGTGAGCCCTTCGGCCTCTTCGCCCATGACGCTGACGTACACCTGCGCGTGGCGCATATCTCCGGACAACTCGACGCGCGTGATGCTGGTAAAACGGTTGATGCGCGGGTCGGAGACGCGATTGGCGATGGCGTCGCTGACGACGTCGCGAATGGCGTGGGCGACTCTTTCTAGGCGATAGGACATCTCGCGGCCCCGACGGTCCGGCCCGCCGCCGCTACGGTCGCGGCGTCCGGCGTTTCAAAAAAACTCAAGTTCATAATCCACCAGGCTGAGGTCGCGGACGACGCGAACCTCGTCGACGATCTTGGAAAGACAGGAATCCGTGAAGCGTTTGTCGTTGGAGACCATGGCGACGGCCAGGACGCACCGGCGGTGTTCGTCGAGGTCGTCGACTTCGGCGACGGAGACGTTGTGCCGCGAAGAGAGCCGGTCTTTGACGCTCTTGATCACGCGACGCTTGTCTTTGAGGGACTGGGCCCCGGGGATCGCCAACTCCATTTGCAGCACACCAATGACCATCGGATCGGGCAGGATTCCAATTCCCGCCGCTCGTGCGGCGAATTCTCGCCGGGCGCCGGCTACGACTCGAGCTTACGCGCCACTTTGACCACTTCGAAGGCTTCGATGACGTCGCCGGGCTTGAGGTCGTCGAAGTTGGCGATACGAACGCCGCATTCAAAACCGGCCTTCACTTCTTTCGCGTCGTCCTTGAAACGGCGGAGCGAATCGATCGCGCCCTTGTCCTTGACGACGATGCCGTCGCGAATGACGCGGACCATATTGTTCCGCTGGATCGAGCCCTCGCGGACGTAGCTGCCGGCGATCTTGCCGATTTTCGAAATATTGAAAATCTCGCGGACTTCGACGCGGCCGCGCGATTCGATCTTCTCGTCCGGCGTCAGCAAGCCTTCGAGGGCCTTGCGAATGTCGTCGATGACGTTGTAGATGATGCGATACGTGCGGATGTCGACGCCGACATTGTCCGCCATCTTCTGGATCGCCGTGTCGGGCACGACGTGGAACGCGATAACGATCGCCTGGCTCGCCTGGGCCAGCACGACATCCGACTCGCTCACCGTGCCGACGCCGGCGTGGATCACGTCCAGCCGGACCTGGTCCGCCGGGAACTCCGACAGGGTCTTCTTGAGCACGTCCACCGAGCCTTGCACGTCCGCGCGAAGGATGACGCGCAGCTCGGGGATTCGCCCCTCGGCCGCCGTCGCGAGCACGGTCTCCAAGTTCGTCGGCTTTGCCTCGCGGTTCAGCGCGGCCTCGCGCCGTCGGGCGGCGGTATCTTCGGCGATTTCCTTGGCCCGTTGTGGATTATCCACCACGAAGAAACGATCGCCGACGTCGGGAACGTCGGAAAGGCCCGTCACTTCGATGGGAGTGGACGGGCCGGCCTGCTTGAGGGAGCGGCCGTGGTCGTCCTTGATGTTGCGCACGCGGCCGTGACCGGGGCCGCAGACGATAATGTCACCGGCGCGAAGCGTGCCTTCCTGCACGAGGACGCGGGCGACGTTGCCCAGACGTTCACTGCGCTCGGCCTCGATGACCGTGCCGGCCGCGGGGATCTTCGCATCGGCCTTGAGGTCCATGACCTCGCTGAGCGTGGCCAGGTGCACGAGGAGATCGTCGATTCCCTGGCCCGTGGTGGCCGAGGTCTTGATGACGTCGGTATGGCCGCCCCAATCGCCGCTGGGCGTCAGACCCTGCTCGGTGAGCTGGCCGTAAATCTTGTTGATGTCGTGTGGGAGGTCGATCTTGTTCAGCGCGACGACGATCGTCGTATTCGCCGCCTTGGCGTGGTTGATCGCTTCGACCGTCGTAGGCATGACGCCGTCGTCGGCGGCGACGACGAGCACGACGACGTCCGTCAGATGCGTCCCGCGGGCGCGCATGGCGGTGAAGGCCGTGTGACCCGGCGTATCAAGGAACGTCACCGCCTTGTTACCCACTCGGGCCTGGTAGGCGCCGATGTGCTGGGTGATGCCGCCGGCTTCTCCGGCCGCCACCTTGGCGTTGCGGATGCGGTCGAGCAGGCTGGTCTTGCCGTGGTCGACGTGTCCCAGGACCGTGACCACCGGAGGGCGCTGCTTGAGATGCGTTCGCTCAATGGCGGCGAATTCATCCTGGAGCAAATCGAGGGCCGTTTTGGCCTTGGCGACGGTCAGTTCGATGCCGTTCTCCAGAGCGATCGCCTGTGCCACTTCGGTCGGCACGATGGTGTTGATCGTGGCGAGCTGGGCGTGCTCTTCCATCAGCTTCCTGATGACCTGGGCGGCGGCGATGCCGGTCTCGCGGGAGAAGTCCTTGATGAGAATGGGTTCGGTGAGTTCGACCTTGTCCTTTTTGACCGTGACGCGGGCCGTCGTCTTGGAGCCGGCGCGGCGACTGGATTGCTTTCCTTCGATGGCGCGCAGGCCGCCGATGCCGCGGCCCGAGGCGTGGGCCAGCCGGTCTTTTCGCTCGACCAGATCGCGGTCTCGCCATTCCTTGAGTTTCTCATTAACCTCTTCGCGCAGGTCGCGAATCCCGCGGCGCGGATTGGCGCGGTTGTCGGCGGGGCTTTCGCCTTCCTTCGCTCCGGGGCGGCCGCGAGGAGGCAGCGGTGCGCGACCGCGCGCCCGCCGTTCATCTTCCGTTTCGATGCGAGGGGCGGCAACGGCGGCCGGGCGCAGTGGCGGGCGGTAGAACCGCCGCGGTTCTATCGTTTCAGGCTTTTCCATCCGCACGATCTTGGGGCCGGAGAGCTTGGCGGGCTTGGGAATGTTCTGCGGACCGACCGTCGGCGGCTTTGCAGACGGCGCTGGCGGAGCGACCGTGGCCGCCGGCTTTAAGGTTTCAGGTGTTGGGGTGAGGACGGCAGGTGTCGATGTCGTCGGTTCGACTTCCGCTTCTTCGGCGGGCGGCGCTTCGACGACAGCGTCGGATGTTTCAACGACTTCAACGGGTGCCTCATCCGCCGGTTTGGACGTTTCCTGTTTGGTCGTGGTGCGAACGGAGGGCTTCTTTTTAGAAACATCCGTGTCAACCGCTTCGGGAGGGGCCTCCATGACGGCGACGCCGCCTTCATCCGTCTCGCCGCTTTCGGCTTTCTTCTTGCGCCGGGCCGGCTTGCGAACAGTGGTCAGATCGACGCGATTGGCCTCTTCGAGGGTCGTGGCGTGCGAACCTTCACTGAACCACTCGCGGATGGTGGCTTCGAGGCCGGCCGAGACCACGTGCATGTGGTTCTTGATCTCGATCCCTTCGGCGCGGCATTTCGCGATGATCGCCTGGCTATCGACATCAAGCTCTTTCGCCAGGTTGTGCACTCGCACCTTTTTTTCGGCCAACGGTATTCTCCGCGATCCCTTGATTCAGTGAGGACGTCCGCACCGACACGGGCGCCCGTCTTCTATCTTTATGGCGACGCGGTCGTCGCCTCCGTCGCCAGGGGCGCCTCGGTTTCGGACGAAGCCGTCGGCTCGGTCGTTTCCGTCGACTCCGCCGACTCCGTCGATTCCGACGATTCAGGGGTAGGCTCGGACGAGGCTTCCACCGCCGGCGCATCGCTTTCGACGGGCGCCTGCGTCAATCCCGCGGCGGCCGCTTCCGCGGCGGCCTTCTTGTCCGCCTCGGCCTTGACCTTTTCCTCCGCCAGTTCAACCTGAACGATCTTGGCTTCGGCGGAACAGGTTTGGACGATCTTGTCCGCCAGTTCCTGTGTCAGCGTCAACTGTTCGACGAGCGTCGCGGCGCCGACTTCCTCGACGTCCATCACGCTGATCATGCCCAGCAGCGAAATCCGCTCGGCCATCATCTCGTCCACGCCCTCGATCTTGCGCAACGTCGATGCCAAACGGTCTAGGCCGCGGTTGTATTCCTTCGGTGTAAGGATATCGATGTCCCAACCGGTCAACCGTGCGGCGAGGCGGACGTTTTGTCCGCGCTTGCCGATGGCCAGCGAAAGCTGTTCATCGGGAACGACGACGGTCGCGCGGCCCAACTCGAAGCACAGGGCGGTATCCTGAACCTCGGCCGGCTTGAGGGCGTTGGAAATCAAAATCTGCGAGGATTCGTTCCAGCGGACGATGTCGATCTTCTCGCCGCCGAGTTCCTCGACGATGTTCTTGATGCGGCTGCCGCGGACGCCGACGCACGCGCCGACGGCGTCGACCTTGGTGTCGATCGACGAGACGGCGACCTTCGTGCGATACCCCGCCTCGCGGGCCAGCGCCTTGATCTCGATGATCTTCTCGCCGACTTCGGGCACTTCCAGCTCGAACAGCCGGCGGATGAAGTCCGGGTGGCTGCGCGACAGGATGATTTTGACTTGGTGCGGCGCCTCTCTAACGTCGAGGATGAACGTGCGAATCCGCTCGCCGGGCTGATGTGTCTCGCCGGGGATCTGCTCGCTGCGAGGCAGAAACCCCTCCGTGCGGCCCATATTGACGACCAGCGCGCCGCCCTCGAAACGCGATACGGTGCCGGTCAAGATGGTGCCCTTGCGCTCGGTGTATTCCTCGAAGATGCTGCCGCGCTCGGCTTCGCGAATCCGTTGGATCATGACCTGCTTGGCGGTCTGGGCGGCGATCCGGCCCAGGTCGTTCATCGAGATCGCTTCGCCGTTGAGCGTCGCGGAAATGTCCCCGCTGAGCCGGTCGATGGCGACCGTCACTTCTTCATCCTGGCCGTATCGCTTCTTGATGGCGGACTCCATCGCCACCTCGAGGTCCCCGAGGACGAGTTCTTTGTCTATGTTCTTGTCGCGGGAAAGCCCGTCGACGATTCGAATCAGTTCTGCGTTCACGTCTATCGTTCCTTATTCACTTGTCGCATGGCGTCCGGCGGCCACACACGCCTAAACTCAGAGGGCTCAGCCGCCCTCGGCTGAGACACAGCGGAGGGCCGCTGTGCTACAAAACAAAAAAGTGGGCCGTCGTGCGTTCCCACTTTCGTTTTGCGGGGCCATGACGCCCCGCGGGCTCCGACTGTCCGAGGCAGGATCGATCAACTCATCGATCGTCTCCCACGTCCGACGCGGGGCGACTGCCGCAAGGCGCCGCCCGATTCGCCGGAGCCGCTTCTAGTTCGCATGAACGGCCGACGCACGGTCGAACGCCGTCACATTGCGACCCAACTCGCCGGGCTCGAAGAGATGCGCGCGCGACAGGTCGACGAACATCTCTCGCTCCTGGCCTTCCTTCACATCCGCCCGGGAATCGACTCGTCCCACGACGGACCGTCCCGAACGAGTGGTCATGTACACGTCCTTCCGGTCGCCGAGCGTCTCGACGAGCGTGATCCGCACGCCCATCCGGGTCGCGCCCGGCGTCGCCTCCAACGCGAAGGCGTCGGGCCGAAGGCCCATCGTCATGGGGCGGCCGGCATACTCCGCGGCGGCCTCCGTCAGCCGTCGGTCCAGCGCGAGGCTCGTCGCGCCGTCCTCGAACGACATCGTGCCGTTCGATCGCGTCAGCCGGCCGTCGATGAAGCTCATCGGCGGCGTCCCGATGAAGCCCGCCACAAATCGGTTGACGGGCCCCTCATAGATTTCCAGGGGCGGCGCGCTTTGCAGCACGACGCCGTCTTTCATCACCACCACGCGGTCGCCCAGCGTCATCGCCTCTTCCTGGTCGTGCGTGACGTAGATCGTCGTCGTACGCAGGCGGCGCTGGAGCCGCTTGATCTCGCTCCGCATCTCGACGCGAAGCTTCGCGTCCAGATTCGACAACGGCTCGTCGAAAAGGAACGCTCGAGGGCTCCGCACGATCGCGCGACCGACGGCCACTCGCTGCCGCTGGCCGCCGGAAAGGGCCTTGGGCTTCCGATCGAGCAGTTCCGTGATGCCCAGCAGGGCCGCGGCCTCGCGGACTTTCGCATCGATCCGGGCCTTATTCAGCCCGAGTTCGCGGCGGCGAAGGTTCAGGCTGAAGGCCATGTTCTTGTACACCGACATGTGCGGGTACAAGGCGTAGTTCTGGAAGACCATCGCGATATCGCGGTCTTTCGGCGGGGTGTCATTGACGATGCGATCGTCGATGCGCACCGTTCCGGAACTGATCTCCTCGAGGCCTGCCACCATCCGCAGGGTGGTGCTCTTGCCACAGCCAGAGGGGCCTACAAGGACGACAAATTCCTGATCCGCGATAGCCAAGCTAACGCGGTCTACCGCCTTCACGCCGCCGAGGTAAACCTTGGTCACGTCCGTTAAAGTCACGCGCGCCATAGGGTTACACTTCGGGCGACGCGGCTGTCTTGCCCTAAGATGGTGGATTATAAGGAGATAGCCCGTTTCGTCAATCGACATTCCGGACGCCCACATCCCCTCTGCAGGATGCGGAAAGGTGTGTGCTGAGGCGACAGAGGGGAAGCGAGAATAACTGTAAACTTAGTGTAAATAAAACATTATACCATTGCAAAGCGGTTCAAAAGAACGCTTTCGCAATTCTTAACAAACCCTGCTTCCACGGTACACGATGCGACACGCCGCTGCTTTCCTTGAACGCGTGCAGATTCTCCAGATACCACTTGTAATTCCGGATGAGAGCATCCTTGTTGGAGAACTTCGGTTGATATCCAAGGATGCGCTCGGCTTTTTCAATCGAAACGAACGAGTCCTTCGAGGCGGTCTCATAGACCCATTTATAGAGCGGGCTCAGCCGGAACATCTCAAGGAAACGTAGCGTCCATATCATCGGCGCGGCCGGGAAGCCGACGATCCGTTTGCCGAACCCGGCATCATCCAACACGGCCTGATAGTCCTCCCGCATCGTCAGATAGTCCTTCGCGCCGATGTTGAACACGTCGTTGACGCGGTCGCGCTCGAGCGTGCAGCTCAAATAAATCGCGCCGCACAAATCCTCGACGTCGAGCAATTGATATCGGTTGCGGCCGGAACCGATCATCGGGAAGCCTCGGCCGTCCTTGGCCCAGTCATAGAACAGTGCGAAGACGCCAAGCCGCTCGGGGCCGACGAAGGTCTTCGGTCGGATGATCGGAATGCACATGCCGTGCTTCGCGCGGAAGTCCAGACACACGGCCTCCGCGTTGACTTTCGCTTCGCCGTAGGGTCCGACGCCGTGCAAACGATCGGTTTCGAGCAAGGGGTGGTGGTCGGGAATACCGTAAACCGCCGTGGAGGAAACGTGGACGACGCGTTGGCATTTCGCGTCACATGCGGCTTGTAGCACGTTCCGCGTGCCGTCGAGGTCGGTGCTGAGGATGTCCTCGGGCTTATAGAGTGGGAGGGCGGCGGCACAGTGAACGACGATGTTCACATCGCGAACGGCCTCGCGCAACGCCGCCGTGTCGCGAATGTCGCCCCGGACCTCACGAACACGCGCGCGGCAATCCTTGTAATCGAAGGGAACAATATCCAACGACGTGACGGAGTGACCCCGCGCGAGCAGATAGCGCGCCAAGTTGATGCCCAGAAATCCGGCCCCGCCGGTAATCAGGTAGTGCTTCGGCGACTCGTCCGCCGGAAGCGGAAGCGATGAAACGCTCGACAACGGCTGTGTTTTCAACAGTTCATACCCTCATGCATCGCTTTCAGCCCAGCGCAATGCGGGCGAGCAGGGTAACAACTTGCGAATGGAAGGACCAGCCCGCAAAGAACGCATCGTGGCTTTCGTGCGGTCTAGTTGGACGACGGCCCCGGATTGCCCGTCATCGAGGTCGAGGGCTGTGGCTCGAAGCGTCCAAAGCGGATCGCGAAGGTCGGCAAGACCAGTAGATTAAGAACCGTAGAGGTGAAGAGTCCTCCGAGGATGACGATCGCCATCGG
>CAYMXF010000048.1:0-17228 GCA_964393935.1 uncultured Planctomycetaceae bacterium | reverse complement strand
TGGAAGCCCGGGGCGGTGCCGAAGTGGTTGCGGATCGGCTTGGCTCCGTCGGGGAACATCGCCTGATTGCGATTCTCAGGGTGCATCGGGCGACGACGGGATTTGAAATACGATTCGATCTGCTCGAACGATTTTTGATCGAAGCGAAGCTCCACGCCCATCGCGGCCGCGAGGGCTTGCCGCGTGACGTCGTCGGGCGTCGGACCGAGACCGCCGGTGACGAGGACGACTTCAGTCTGCTCGGCCGCATCTCGAATCGCTTCCTCGATCGCGGTTTGATCGTCGGCGACGGTGACATGCTTCGTACAGACCGCGCCGATCGCCGCGAGTTTTTGCGCGAGCCACGCGGCATTCGTGTCGACAGTCTGGCCGATGGTGAGTTCGGTACCGATGCTGAGAATCTGGGCGTTCATGGCTTGTTCATATCATACGCGGCCCGTGCGGATTTGAGGTATTGGTCCTGCCAATCGGGGCCGAGGCGGGCGGGAAATTCGTCGAGGCGCGCCTGCGCTGCGTGGTTCATCCAGCGATCGTCTTGAATTCGATGGAATTGAAGGACGGCCAATGCAGAAAGGGCCGTTGCCATCCAGACGATCGCCGCAGAACGAGCAAGCGCCCGCCAGTCCTTAAGTACCAGAAAGAGAGTAGCGAAAGCTACCATACCGAGCGCTACGAGTACGATGGTGAAGTTCCCCGTCGCAAGATCGACCCGCCGAAGGAACAGTGCGAGAGATGCGGGGTCCCAGGCCGCCAGGATCCATATCGCGAGCATTGCCAAGGCAATCATGCCCAGGCGCCGCGACTGCGGCGTCCTTCCGGAAGTTGAGCCTGACGACATGACCAACGCGACCGTCAAGGCACTCCATACAATGATTGCCCAGGATAACAGGGCTGCCCACGCCACCGAGTAGGCCCCATCCGATGACGCTCTCACGCACGCCATGGCCATCAATGCCGCGCATGCCGCGCCGCGGACTGCCGGACCTAGTATTGACTGCGGATCAGGAATCGGAGTCGGTACGTTCTTTTTGCCCGCGATGGAGCGCACCGCCAACGCGACTCCGGCGATGACAAGAGCGATCAGCGCGCCGATCGAAGTTATGAAAACGGTTATCGCAGCAATGAACAAGTTCCAGGTTCGCCGGAACAGGTGCCGATCGGTGACTGGTGGTCGAAAGGAATGTGTGGGGTCGATCGGCGCGGCGGACGCTCTTGTATGGTAGGTGTCGCGTAGCCCAGCGAGGTCAGCGCCGAGCTGAGGGTCGGGGCCGTTCATTGCTTGCAGCAACTCAACGCAGAGCAGCCGCGTTCCGGCGTCTTTTTCCGACTCGATCAGGCCAAGCAAGGTTTGGCCGATCCAGCGGATGCAAGTGTCGGCTTCGGTGGAGTGTCCCTGGGCGCGCAGCTCAGCCGCAATTTGCGTGAGCCGCTGCTGCAACATGGGCAGCGCGGCGTATTGATCCACGATCTGATAATGATCGAGCGAAGTCGCCAGCGATGCGGCGACGTCGGCTCGCTTACTGTATTTCTTGAGGACCTCGTGCCACGCCTGGGTGAACTCCTCGTTGTAAAGCCTTGCGACGGTCGCGGGATGTTCACCGACCACAATCCGTTTGATCGCCGCGAAACGATCCATCGGCGGGCGAGTTGCGCCGCCGGCCGGGGCCACTTGGTGGTCTTCCAAGACCGCATAGGTCAATCGGGAAACGAGATTGTCGCGATCGACATCCAAAGGCAATGCGGCCGCCGGTAACGCCTCCGCCGCCGTGCGCCACCCGCGCTCGACCTCGATCAGCAGCGACAGGAGGCGCGATACGGAGTCATGCGTCCTCACGACAGGATCGGTCGAGAGCCGGGATCGGTACTCATCGTAGATTTTGTCCCAGGTCGCGCGCGAAATGGCGCTGACCTCCACGCCGCGGACGGCAGAAAGGAAACTTGTCGGGCGCAAAACATCGAAAAGAAAGACGGCACTGGCGAGGCTCGCCAGTGCCGCCGTGATGACAATGAACTTGACGGACGGTTCGCCGGAACGACCGTCATTGAATTTGTCGGACTTGGCCGGACGACGGTCCCGTTGGGGCGGCTTGTCCCATTCGCGGGAGCGCTTGCTGGACGGGTTGGGACTTCGGCGGGACATCCACGTGGTGCTCGGGCGGCGTGTAGTGATAGGGCGACAGGGCCGCCTTTCGACACAACCGAGTGATACGTTGGACCAACTTTTCGTGGTTGTCAATCGTCTCGTGCCGCACGGCGGTATTCGTCCGATCGAACTTCAGGTGCCGGCCCGTGACCTCGCGGCGATCGATCACGGTACCGAACGGCGCGGTTGACAGCTTCCGTCATGTTGTTACGTTGCCAAGAGGTCATGCACGAGGAACGGATCGTGATAGTCTCTCTGGCCATCGAATTCAATGAAACCGCCGACGCGCTGGCGCGGTTCGCGCGCGAAGCGGCCGATGCCGGCTTCAACGGTCTCGAAGTTCCGATCTCGCTTGACAGCCCCCTTTCCTTCGACGGTCCTCCGGCGACATGCCATGACTTCTCAAAGAAAGTTGCAGAGGTCGGATTATCCATCTCCGCGATCACCCTACGCCGCGATCCGGACGCACACTTGGCTTCTTCCGACGCCGCGGATCGCCACCGTGCGTATGAACGCGCGCTCGCGGCCCTCGATCGGGCAATCTGGCTTGGAACGGATCTCATCGTCCTGACGCCGGCCATCTTCGGCGGCTCGAGAGACCCATGCACGCCGGCGCGTTACGAGGAAGTCTACGGCCGCGCCGTTGAGAGCCTCCTGGCGCTGCGATTCGAAGCTCAGCAGCGCGGGGTTCACATCGCCTGCGTCATCAAGGACACTCGATTCCTGCTTTCGCCGATGGAGGTCCGTGGCTTCATCGACCGTGTGAATTCGCCGTTCGTGGGCCTCAGCCTCGACCTGGGCGCGCTGTTGACCCTGGGCTGCCCACAGGATTGGATCGCTTCGCTGGGTCACCGTGTCTTCCATGTTTACATGACGGATCAACGCATGGGCGAAGCGATGGCCGCTTGCAATATTGGCGATGGCGACGTGGATTGGCCGTCGGTCCGCGATGCCTTGCAAGCCGCTCGATTCGAGGGTCCCTTGACATTGTCACGATCGCACGATTCGCGTGATGCCATGCAACGAATGGCCCGTCTTTTCGCACGCACGACGAATTGACGCGGGTTTGCTCGTCAACTAGACTCCTATCAGCGCGAGCCCCCGTCGCCACGAGCACGCGTCGCGCATACAGGTCGGCGGATGAGCAAGAACAGTCATTTCCAACGCCTGATCGCCCGCGGAGAAATCACCACCGAGGAGATGGTCACCCAGCAGTACATCCGCTTCTGCCCGACGGATTCGTGGCGCCCCAACCTTAATATCTACGAGACCAGGAAATCCCTGATCGTTTGCGTCGATATCGCGGGAATGAAGCCCGACGCGATTGAGGTCGATGTGGTCGAGGGGGCGTTGGTCATTCGCGGCCGGCGCTCGGCGCCCATCCCGGAATCACACGGAACCGACATCGCCGTGCATCTGATGGAAATCGACAATGGGCCGTTCTGCCATCAGGTCGCCTTGCCGTCGTCAATCGACCGCGACGCCATCACGGCCGATTATCGCGACGGGCTCCTTTGGATCACCCTGCCGAAGTCGAAGTGATGCCGCATCGGCGGAAGAATTGCCGCACGGAGTCTCGCCGCATGAGCGTCATCGACCAGGACCTCGACAATCTTGACATCGATGACGGCGGTCCCAAGCAGGAAGCCGCGGAATCTCAGATCACGGTGATTCCGGTCGACTCGGCGGTGGATTCCGACAAGAAACAGCAAATCCCCGAGCTGCTGCCCATCCTTCCGGTTCGCGAGACCGTAATCTTTCCCGGCACCATCATTCCGCTGGCGGTCGGCCGCGACAAATCGAAAAAGCTCATCGATTCCGTGATTACCGGCGCGAAGATTCTCGGCGTCGTCTCGCAGCGAAATGCACAGACCGACGACCCCGGCCTGGAAGACGTGTACCGCGTCGGCACCGTTGTGAGCATTCTCAAGCTCCTCAACCTTTCCGAGGGCCAGCAATCCATCATCGTCCACGGCCTGCTCCGCTTCGGCATCGAGGAAATCGTTCACACGGATCCCTTTCTCGTCGCCCGCGTTCATACTCGCGAAGACACTTACACGACCACGACGGAACTCGACGCCTTGAAGAATTCGGCCAAGACCCAGGCCGCTCGGGTGATCGAACTCACGCCCGGCGTCCCCGACGACGCGGTCATCGTACTCAAGAGTATTGACCGGCCCAGCACGCTGGCGGATTTCCTCGCGGCGAACCTGTCCCTCGGGCTGGTCGAGAAGCAGGAAATTCTCGAAACCTTTGACGTGCCCGACCGCCTGCGCAAGATCAACCACCACCTCGCGCACCAGATCGAGGTGCTCGAACTATCCGGCAAGATTCAGGCGCAGGTCAAGAGCGAGATCGACAAGACGCAGCGCGAATACTACCTCCACGAACAGATGCGCGCCATCCAGAAAGAGCTGGGCGAGACGGACGGGCGCGACATCGAACTGGAGGAAATTCGTAAGGCCGTCGCCGAGGCCAAGATGCCGGAAGTGGTTGAGAAGGAAGCCAAGCGCGAATTAGACCGGCTCCAACGCACGCCGCAGGCTTCGCCCGAGTACAGCGGCAGCCTCGATTATCTCCACTGGCTGTGCGAATTGCCGTGGTCGAAGTCGACGGAAGACAAACTCAACATCGCCCGCGCCGAGGAAGTCTTGAACGCCGATCACTACGACCTGGACAAGGTCAAGAAACGCATCCTTGAGTTTCTCGCCGTTCGGAAACTCAAGCCCGACGGCCGCGGCCCCATCCTCTGTTTCTCCGGCCCGCCCGGCGTGGGCAAGACTTCGCTGGGCAAGTCGATCGCCCGGGCGCTGGGCCGTGAGTTCATTCGCATGTCCGTCGGTGGTGTGCGCGACGAGGCTGACATCCGCGGCCATCGTCGGACGTATATCGGCTCGATGCCCGGTCGGATCATTCAGGAAGTCCGCAAGGCCGGGGCCAACAACCCCGTCTTCATGATCGACGAAGTGGACAAGATCGGCGCCGACTTTCGCGGCGATCCGTCGTCGGCGCTGCTCGAAGTGCTCGACCCGGAACAGAACAATACCTTTCAGGACCACTACCTCGGCGTACCGTTTGATTTGTCGCGCGTTTTTTTCATTTGTACGGCGAACTACATGGAGGCCGTGCCGCCGCCGCTTCGCGACCGAATGGAGGTCATCGAAATCCCCGGTTATACGCGGTTGGACAAGCTCTTTATCGCCAAGAAATACCTCGTCCCTCGTCGGCGTGTCGAGTGCGGCCTAAAGGCCACGGACGTCAAGTTCGCCGATCGAGCTCTCGAAATCATTATTGATTCCTACACCGCTGAGGCCGGCGTCCGCAACCTCGAGCGAGAGATCGGCACGGTCTGCCGCGGCGTCGCCGCCCAGGTCGCGCGCCATCGAAAGCATCCCGCCGTCATCACGAGAGATAACCTCAGCGTTTATCTGGGGCCGATCAAGTTCGAGCCGGAACTGGCCCTGCGCACGAGCGTGCCTGGCGTGGTGACCGGACTGGCCTGGACGCCGGTCGGCGGCGATATCCTTTTCGTCGAGGCGACGACGATGCCCGGCAAAGGGGGGTTTCAACTGACGGGGCAATTGGGCGACGTGATGAAAGAAAGCGTCCAGGCGGCGTACAGTGTGGTCCGCTCGCGCGCGGGGAAGTACGGGATCGACGCGAAGAAGCTTGCTGAACTCGATATCCATGTCCATGTGCCCGCCGGTGCGATTCCCAAGGACGGACCGTCCGCCGGCGTCACGATGTTCACGGCGTTGGTCTCGCTGCTCACGAATCGCTCGTGCCGGAGCGACGTGGCCATGACCGGCGAGATCACGTTGCGCGGTCTCGTCCTACCGATCGGCGGTCTCAAGGAAAAGGCCCTCGCCGCGCATCGGGCGGGCATCAAGACGGTCATTATTCCGCTTCGCAACAAGAAAGATTTGGTGGAAATCCCCCCGGACGTGCGCAAGCAGATCAAGTTCATACCGTGTAGGGACGTGGACGAAGTCCTTGCCGCCGCGCTGGAACCCGTCAAACGCATGGCCGCGAAATCGAGTGCGGCGAAGCGGCGGACGGCGGACAAAAAACCTGCCCACAAAGAAACTCGGGCCGCCTCGCCGTTAGGGCGGTCCGTGCAAAAACGCCGTCCGATCGTACGCCGCTCTTCCACGGCTCACCGTCGTCCAAGGTTGTACTGAGAAAAAATGCGACAGGCCCATGCACGCCCGAGGCTAGTCCTGCGATTCGTCGGCGGAGGAAACGACCTTGACGTCGGCGGCATGCAACTCCGCTAAGGATTGGCGGATGTCCGGCTGGTTGGCATCGAGTTGAAGCGATCGACGGTAGTGGGCGATGGCTCGCTCCCGAGCGAGCGAGCCTTTCTGCCGGCTGTTTTTGGCCATCGAGAGATACAGGGTCGCCAGGCGGTTGTGAACGGCGGCGTCGCCCGTGTCGAGCTTGAGGGCGAGCTTGTACTCCTCCACCGCCTCGTCGTAGCGCAGCAAGGACTCGTAAATCGCCGCTAACATCGTGTGTACTTGGGGATTGGGGGGGTCGATCCGCTGGGCATGCCGCAGCGCTTCGATGGCCTGATCGAATTTGCATTGCTGCCGATAGCACTGCGCCAAACCCACCAGTGCACCGTAATCGTTCGGCGCCAGGGTCAGCGCATGACGATAGGCGCGGACCGCCGATTCCAAAAGAGTCTGGCGTTCAAGCGACGTCGCCGCCAACCGCCGCAGACAATTTCCCAGTGCCACGGCATAGGCACTATTTTCCGGCGCAAACTTGAGCGCCGCGCGATAGTGCGCCGCCGCTTCTTCCAACTGCTCGCGCTTCTCTGCGACCTGCCCCAGACCGGCCTGCGCCGATGCGCTGGAGGAATAAAATCGCTCCGCGCATTCGAATTGCCCCTTAGCGCCATCAATGTCGCCGTGGGCCAGGAGCTGCTGCCCGTGCTGAACGTCATGCGTCGCCGCCGATTCGCAAACAGATTTGAGTCCGATACTCGATCCACCTTGGCAGCCCGTGAGCGGCGTCGAGAGGATCACCATGACCACGCAACCCCAGCACGATACCGGACGCGACATTGCTTGAAGCAATTCGGCCCTCAACCTGCAATTCGTAGCCTGTTCATTCACGCGCGCACCCGGAGCCTCCATCTCCGATATATCGGTCAAATCGGCGGTCCCAAACCCACCGGCGTGTCGACAGACCCGCCAAAAACCCGCGTCCGTTTGACTTTTTGCGTCGCGCAAATATGATCCCCCAAACCCGGCGAGCGGTTTGGCAGGGGCATCGCCGCGGGTGGTTCTCCGAGGCGTTATCATGCGAGTGCTTGTCGCCGTCCCGGTCTTTAACGAGGCACGATATGTGCTCGGTGTGCTCTCGGAGCTAGGCCGGTTAGGGCACGACGTCCTCGTCATAGACGACGGCTCGACCGACGATACGCTGCACCTACTTCGCCGGGTTCCCGGCATCGCCGTGATTCGCCACCCCGAGAACCGCGGCTACGGCCAAAGCCTGATCGATGCGTTTCGCTACGCCGATCGCTGCGGCTACGACTGGATCATCACCATCGACTGCGACGACCAACACGAACCGGCGCGGATTCCGCTCTTCATCGAGCGCGCACGTCGCGACGACGTGGACATCATCTCCGGATCGCGCTACCTCGAGCAGTTGCCCGGCAGCACCAGCGCGCCGGAAGATCGCCGTCGCATTAACGAAAAGATCACACGGATGCTTAATCGCGTCCTGGGTCTGTCGCTCACCGACGGCTTCTGCGGTTTCAAGGCCTACCGCGTTTCCAAGGTCGCCCGCTTGCCGCTGTCCATCCCCGGTTACGCCTTCCCGCTCCAATTTTGGGTCCAGGCCGTCGACCACGGCCTGCGAATCTGCGAGCTGCCTGTACCGTTGATTTACAACGATCCCAACCGCCACTTCGGTGGATTGCTCGACGATCCCGATTCGCGCCTGGAGCACTACGTCGAGGTCTTCCGCGCTGAGTTGGCGAAGGTCCGACGAGAAGCTCCGACCTGCCAGACGTCCGCCGAGTGCCTTTCCCACTGCGAATAACCCGCTGCCGATCTGCTATAACGTCTTGTCATGGCGCCCCGGTCCAGTACTCCCATTGACGCCCTTGCGGCCCCGTCCGGCGACGGTGAGTTCCTGATCTGGCCGGCGCCCGAGCGGCTGGCCCCGCTCATCGAAGAGAACCGTCGTCGCCGTGCGAAGTCCGAGGACGTTCTACTCGATCGCCCGTTGTCGCAGTGGGGGGACACTTCGCGCGTAGCACCGCTCATCTTCACCGGTCATCAACCGGCATTTTTTCATCCCGGCGTCTGGGCGAAGAACGTCGTCTCGACGGCGTTGGCCCGCCACCTCGGCGGCCGTGCGGTATTTCTCGCCGTCGACAGCGATGCTCCTGATCGACTGGTTCTCGAATGGCCTCGCAAGAACGCGGACCGCTACGAAATCGCCGCCGCGTCGCCGTCGTCGTCCTTGCAAGGCCGCTGTTACGAGCAGTTTCCGCCGTTGTCGTCGTCACTCTGCGACGCATTCGTGGCCCAACTCGATCCATCATTGAGCAAGGATGAGACGACACCCCTCGCGGCCTTTCTGGCGGCATTCCGTAAACAGGAACCGCCTCGCGATGAAACAGACTACGTTTCGCGTTGGGTCACAGGCATGAACGCCATCGACCACGCCGTGGGCGTGTCGTCTCCCACCATAGAGCGTATCAGTGACCGCTTTGACCCCCTTCGACCTTCTTGCGACGGGGCCGCCATTGGTTTTGTCGCGCACGTGCTGCTCCAGGCCGAGTCGTTCGCCGCCGCGTACAACGGCGCGCTAACGGCCTATCGATCCGCTCATGGGATCAAAGGCGACCGACATCCTATTCCCGACCTATTGGTGACGACCGAGAAGATCGAACTGCCCTTTTGGATCTTGGGGTCGGAAATGCGCCAACGGCTTTTTGTTTCAAGAGAATCATCCACGAGTGATGCTGTCCATCTCTGGTCCGGCAACGAACCCGTAGGCTCCGTCGCCGGAAAGAGGCTCCTCGGTGATCCGCAGACCGCTCTGCGTGACGATCTCGGCTCGCCGCAAATCCGTCCGCGAGCGTTGGCGCTGACGATCTACTCCCGCTTGCTGGCGTGCGATCTGTTCATTCACGGCATTGGCGGCGCGAAATACGACCAGATCGCCGACGAGGTGATCCGCCGTTTCTTCGGGTGCGACCCGCCGGCCTACGCGTGCGTGTCGGCCACGATGCGGCTTCCGCTTCGGCGACAACCTGTGACGTACGCCGATTACGAGGCCGGCCGGCGCCGACTCCGCGACCTGCGGTACAACCTCCAGCGGTACATCGACGGCGACGTGGTCCGATTGCGTCTGGCTAGCTTAATGACCGAGCGCGAGCAGGCCATCGCCGATAGCGAGCGGTTGCGCGCCGAATCCCCGTCGGATCATGCGGCCCGAAGGGACACCTATCATGCGATCCAGCGGGCGAACGGCGCACTGCTCGAGGTGGCCGACAATCCAGTCGAGCGATACCAACAGGAGGCAGCCCACATCTCGGCTGCATTGTTGGATAACCGCATCGTCGACTACAGGGAGTGGTTTGTCGGCCTCTATCCGACTGCGAGGCTAATGGAACTCCGCGATAAGCTCGATAGGAGCCCTCTTTGAAATCAGAAAAAAGCGATAATATCGGACCTTCAAAGGATAACAGAAGTGACCATTTGCCTGTACTTCCGGAGGAGGTCTGTGAATTCCTTATAACTCCCCAGGTTGAGGTCTTGGTCGATTGCACCCTCGGCTTGGCAGGTCACGCCCGGTTTTTCTTGGAACGATTCCACAAGCTCCGCCTGATCGGGCTTGAAGTAGATGCCTCCAATTACGAAATCGCCCGGATAAACCTCGCTGCTTTCGCCAACCGGGTCACGCTTGAACGGGCCAACTTCGCTGAATTGGGCCAAGTCTTGACTCGCCTCGGGACGCCCAAAGTCGGGGCAATCCTGGCCGACCTGGGGGTCAGCAGCAACCAAATCTCCGACCCGGCCAAGGGCCTGAGCTTCGAAGTGGACGGCCCGCTGGACATGCGCCTGGACGACCGCCAAAAGACGACCGCCGCCGACCTCGTGAACGGCCTTCCCGAAGGCGAATTGGCCGATTTACTTTACATTCAGAGCCAGGAAGCAGGCAGCCGAAGAATCTCAAAGCGGATATGCCAAGCCCGTCGGCAAGGGCGCATCAATAGCACGGTCATGCTTGCCCGGCTTGTGGCGTCGGCCCTCGGCCAGAATCCCGACGCTCGCCGTGGGCGTATTCACCCGGCGACCCGTACGTTCATGGCCCTACGGATGGCGGTTAACCACGAGCTTGACACGCTTCGTCGCTTTTTGGAAGTGGTCCCCAACGTCCTCCATCCGGGAGGCCGCCTTGCGGTTATCAGCTTCCACAGCGGCGAGGACCGGGTGGTCAAGGACGACTTCCGCCGTCGGGCGGCGTCCGGCATCTATCGCTTGCTGGCGAAAAAGCCGGTCACGGCGGGCGACGACGAGATCGCCGGCAACCCTCGCAGCCGGTCCGCAAAATTGCGGGCCGTCGAGCGATGCGTGGGTACTTGAGGACAAATTTTTTTCTGCTATCGTGTAGCAGCCAAGCGCACACGGAGGTGCACGAATGACCAAGGAAACTAAGATCGGTCTGCTGGTCGGTCTCGCGTTTATCATCCTCTTTGCGATCATCCTCTCTGAAAAAGGCACGCCGCAGCGCAGCGCCGCGCTTCCCACGTTCACCGTCGCGGATGGATCGAAGTCCACTACTCCTCCTCTCACCGGTTCGGATCAACCGCTCAGCGGCGCTGGGCGATTGCCGATTACTTCACAGCTTCCGCCGATCATCCAGCCCAAACCTCAAAATGTCGCGCCGCCCAGCCCCGTGATCATGACGGAGGAACCCGTCGCACAGGCCGCTCCGAAACAAGAGGAGACGATCAGTTCCCTTCCTGAATCGGTCGTCGGCTTCCTCAACAGCATGCCGATTAAGGGCGAGCCGATTACGTCAACCGAGCAGCCGAAAACGGAGCGTGTGGCGACGTCGAATCCGCCGGCCATCACGATTCCACCGATGGTCGCCTCTTCCGCAAAACCCGAATCGACGAAATCGAAGCCCGCAAACAAAATCGCTTCACCCACGGCGACGAACGAGATTTCCAGCACCCTCACGGCTTCCCGAGAACCTGCGAAGCCCGCCGAGAAACCTCTCGTCATCAAGACGGTCCACACCGTCCAGCCCGGCGAGAGCCTCGGCAAGATCGCCGCGAAGTATTACGGCCGCTCGACGCCCGCGCGAGTCGAGGCCCTCTACAAGGCCAACCAGGACCGACTCAAGGACACCCATCAGGTGAAGGTCCAGCAAAAACTGGACATTCCCGATCTG
The DNA here is from genome assembly GCA_964393935.1 of uncultured Planctomycetaceae bacterium. Taxonomy (GTDB): domain Bacteria; phylum Planctomycetota; class Phycisphaerae; order UBA1845; family UTPLA1; genus DATEMU01. The sequence continues at coordinate 5,653 of CAYMXF010000048.1, read as the reverse complement.
GGCGAAGCCAATTCCGCGTTCCAACCGGTAACCGCCCTGACCTTGAGGGATGCCGGGGCGATCCACGTCGCTCCGAAGACGTCGGACGCGATCCGCATTCCGATCCCGGTGCGCGAACGGACGACGCCGGCGGAGCCTTCGCTCCAGAAGCTGTCCCCTCCCGACGCTAAGCAGCCGACGATCCAGATGGTCTCGGCGCCGATATCGTCCAAAAAAACCAAGACGTCGGAGGCGTCGTATCAGTGGTACGAAGTCCGTCCCAAGGACTCGCTCAGTAAGATCGCTCGTCAACAACTCGGCAGCGAGAAGCACCTGAACGAACTCTGCCAGCTCAACAAGGATCGCCTCGGGAAAAAGAATATCCTGAAACCGGGGATGAGACTCCGGATTCCCCTGAAGTCCGCCGCCTCGATCGAACCGCAGACCGCGGTCTCGTCGAACGGTTTCGGCAACGAGAATTGAGTGAGAACTCAGTTGTCGAAACCGCCGCGGCGGGTCCGTCACAGGCTGACAAGCCTGTGCGACAACCGAGATTTGCAACATGACCGTGCCGCGCTCTCTACTGCTGCTTTTGATGATGGTACTCGTCGGCCTGGCGATCGTGGCCATTCGGGGGGAATCCGCCAAAGCCGCCAACCGCGTTCAAAGGCTCCACCTCAAGCAGATCAATCTCGAACAGTCTCTTTGGACGCACGAAATGGAATTGGCCAAGCTCCGGGGGCCCGATGAAATCCGCCGCCGGACCTCCGAACTCGGGCTGGATCTGATTCCACCGCTGGCCGAAACGCCCGGCCAAAAACCGGGTTCGAAGATCAAGGATGCCAGGGGGAGCGGTCCGGCCCCCGCCGATTGATACCGTCCGCCGCCGCACACGGTCGGACGCGGGAATGGATGCCTTGCGATCGCGCCGTTCAAATCTAGCCGGCCAGGCGCTCATCGCGCTGGTCCTTGTTGCGCTCGTTGCTCTGGCGGGGCGATTGGTCTATATCAACACCTACCAGGGTGCGACGCTGTTAGCCCGCGCCGAGCGTCAGCAACGATCCGTCATTCCGCTCAAACACCGTCGCGGGCTGATCGTGGATTGCTGCGGCCGCATGATCTCCGGCACGATGCTTCAAAAGAGCGTCTTCGCCGATCCCAAGGTGATCCCTGACAAGCTGTTCGCCGCGCAAAAAGTCTCCGAGATACTCGGCATTCCACAGGATGAGATCGCACCGGACCTGCTCTCGGCGGAAGACGAGCGATTCTTCGTCGTCCGCCGCGGCGTCACGGAGGACCAAGCCCGCCGGATCACCGATTCGGGCATCTACGGCCTCGGCGTTTTTGACGAACCCTATCGCACCTACCCGATGAACACGCTCGCCGCTTCCTTGATCGGCTTCGTCGCGCCCGACGGTCACGGCGTCAGCGGCCTCGAACATCAATGCGACGCCTGGCTCACCGGGGCGAACGGCCTCAAGACGATCATCCGCGACGCCGGTCGCAAGGCATTCTGGCTGGCTGAAGGCGGCTACCGTCCGCCGCGCGACGGCTTCCACCTGGTCCTCACGTTGGACGCCGAGATTCAGGCGACCGTCGAGCGCGAACTCGTCGCCGGTGTTGAGAAGTTTCACGCGGAAAGCGGCGTCGCCATCGTCATGCACCCCAAGACGGGCGCGATCCTGGCGATGGCCAACGTGCCTGGCTTCGATCCCAACCGCTATGGCGACTACGGCGCGGCCCGCTACCGGAACCGCGCGATCACCGACCCGTTTGAGCCCGGCAGCACCTTCAAGCCTTTCATCGCCGCGTCCGCTCTTGCGGAAAAGGCCATCAAGTTGGGAGAGGTTATCAATTGCGAGAACGGCGCGTGGCAGGACGGCATCCGCCTCCTCCACGATCATCACCCCTACGGCCTGTTGTCCTTCGAGGATATCGTCATCAAATCCAGCAACGTCGGCATGGCCAAGATCGGCAAGCGCCTGGGCAACCGCAAACTCTATGATCACGTCAAAGCCTTCGGTTTCGGCCGCAAGACCGGCATCGATCTGGAAGGCGAGGACCCCGGCATCCTCCTGCCGTATAACCGTTGGGGGCCGTTCACGACCACGAGTATCCCGATCGGTCAGGAAATCGGCGTCACGCCGTTGCAAATGGCGCGAGCCTTCTGCGCCTTTGCTAACGGGGGAATGCTCGTCCAGCCGTACCTCGTCCGTGCCGTCGTCACTCCAGACGGTCGGCTCGTCAGCGACTTTTCCAATCCGCCGCCCGAGGGCCGCGCCATCCCCGAGAATGTCGCCGAGACGATGAAGGACCGCATCCTTTTCGGCGTCGTTGAAAGCGGCACCGGCACCAAGTCCCGACTGGCCCACTACCAGGTCTTCGGCAAGACAGGCACGGCCCAGATCGCCCGCAAGGGCGGCGGCGGCTATGAACCGGACGCCTATAACGGCTCTTTCGTCGCCGCCGCGCCGGTCGCCGACCCGCAACTCGTCGTGTTTGTCGGAATCTGCCGGCCGAAAAAGAGCATCGGCTATTACGGTGGCACGGTCGCCGCCCCGGTCGTGAAGGAAATCCTCACCCACGCCCTGGCCTATTTGCAAATCCCGCCGGATCGACCGGATTCGCCGTCGCCGACGGTGACCGCCCTGGGCGACGTTCACGATTAGACATGGTGACTCCGGAGGAAAGAGGCGTAAGATGCTCGCGAATGGGTTAGCCGTCGACGGATCGACTACCGTCCGTACCTTCGTTCGCTTCGGGAGGGGCGACGAATAGATGATTTCACTCTCCACATTGCTCGCGAAAGCCCTGGGTACGTGCGATCTGCCGCAACGCGCCGGATCGACGGCCATCACCGGCGTATGCGATGATTCGCGACAAGCCGGCCCCGGCAGCCTCTTTGTCGCCGTTGCTGGCGCGAAGGCCGACGGCGCGATGTTCATCCAGGATGCGCTCGCCAATGGCGCTGTAGCGGTCGTCGGCGGCCACGACGTCAGGATAGACGCATCGTGTCCGTTCACTCGCGTCGTGGACCCGCGTGAGGCCGTCGCCAAACTCGCGTCCGTCTTTCACGGTCTCGACGCACTACAGGCCGACGGCGATCTGACCGCGATCGGCGTCACCGGCACGAACGGCAAGAGCACTGTGACCTACATGATCCGCTCGATGTTGCGCACCGCGTGTCGCCGACCGGCCTTGTTTGGGACCATCGAGTACGATCTCATCGGCCGCAAGCTGACGTCGAGCCTGACGACGCCCGACGCGGTGACGCTCACGAAGCATCTGATGGAGGCCCATCGGTCCGGGGCGAGCGACGCCGTGATGGAAGTTTCCTCGCACAGCCTCCAGCAGCGGCGCGTCGACGGCATCCGCTTCGGCGTCGCCCTTTTTACAAATCTGACGCAAGACCACCTCGATTATCATGGAACTTTGGAGGATTACCGCCTCGCCAAGCGGCGGCTCTTCGACCGCCTGTCGCCCGACGCGACGGCCATCGTGAATGCCGACGACCCCGCCGGCCCGAGCATGGTCGAGAACTGTCGTGCCCGCGTCATCCGCTTCGGCATCGACGAGCCCGCCGACGTTCGCGCGAAGGTGCTTTCCGAGGATCGCCGCGGCGGTCGATTCCTTCTCCAATACCGCGACGAAGCGGCGGAAATGCACACGCCCCTCGTCGGCCGTCACAACATCAGTAACGCCCTCGCCGCCGCCTCCGTCGGTCTGGCGCTGGGGCTGGACCTGCCGACCATCCGTAACGGCATCGAGTCGCTCGCGCGCGTGCCGGGTCGCCTGGAGCGCGTGGACACCGGCGATCTCGGCTTCGACGTCTTTGTGGATTACGCCCACACCGACGACGCCCTGCGAAACGTCCTACGCTCGCTTCGCCCGCTGACGCGCGGTCGGCTCTGGTGCGTTTTCGGTTGCGGAGGGGATCGCGATCGGGTCAAGCGCCCGCTGATGGCACGGGCCGTCGCGGAAGGCGCCGATGCGTTCGTCATCACCAGCGACAACCCGAGGACCGAAGACCCTTACAAAATCCTCGCCGGCATCGAACGCGGGCTTGCGCAGAGGGATCGCGATCGCGGCGTCACCATCCCCGATCGCGCCAAGGCGATCCAGCGATCCGTCGACGAACTGGTCGAGGGCGACACTCTCGTCATCGCCGGCAAAGGCCACGAGGACTACCAAATCCTCTCGACCGGCAAGATTCACTTCGACGACTGCGAGGTCGCCCGCGCGGCGATCGAACGGAAAAAAGCGGGGGTCTCATGCGCCCCTTAACGCTTATGGAAATGTCCGCCGCGATGGGCGGCCGGATCGTCGGCGACGTCTCGATCCCCGGCGTCACCAACGTCTGCACGGACTCGCGCGCCATCACACCCGGCGCGCTCTTCTTCGCTCTGCGCGGCGAAAACCACGACGGCCATGCCTTTGTCAACGAGGTGCTCGATAACGGCGCCACGGCCGCCGTCGTCAACCATGTGTCAAACATCGACGCGAAACATCACGTCAGCGGCCGGCTCATTCACGTGCCTGACACGCTGGCCGCGTTGGGTCGACTCGCCGCGTGGTATCGCCGGCAATTCGCCGCGCAAGTGATCGCCGTTGTCGGCAGCAACGGCAAGACGACGACCAAGGACATGATCGCCGCGGTCTTGGCCGCGAAACGCCGCGGCCGCGCCGCGAAGGCCAGTTTCAACAACGCCATCGGCGTGCCGCTCACGCTGCTGTCCGTCGAGCCGGCCGACGAGTTCGTCGTCGTCGAGATCGGCACGAATCACCCCGGCGAGATCGTCGCCTTGGGGCGCATCGCGCAGCCCGACATCGCCGTCATCACCAGCATCGGCGAGGAACACCTCGAGTTCTTCGGCGACGTCGAGTCCGTCGCCTCCGAGGAGTTCTCCATCCTGACGTGCCTTCGCGGCCGGGCGTTCGTCGTCGTCAGCACGCAGGCCGCCGCCTTCGCCGCCGACAAAGCGACGGCGCCCTACACGAAGCTCACCTATGGCTTTGAGCCCGAGGCCGATCTTCGCGCCTCGGACATGACCGCCGCCGCCGAAGGCCAGCGTTTCAAAGTGAATAACCGCGTGGAGTATTTCCTTCCGGTCCTCGGGCGACACAACGTCATAAACGCCCTGGCCGCCGTCGCCATCGCCGCTCGTTTCCGTATGTCTCCGGAGGAGATCGCCGCCGGCTTGCAAAGCGTCCGCCTTCCGCCGATGCGAATGCAACGGATCGAGGTCGGCGGGTTGACCGTCATCAACGACGCCTACAACGCCAACCCGTCGAGCATGACCGTCGCCCTCGAAGTCCTCGACCAGCTCGATGAACCGCGCCGAAAGGTCTTGATCCTGGGGGACATGCGCGAGCTCGGCGATCGATCCAGGGGCTGCCACCAATCCCTGGGCCGCCTAGCCGGCCGCTCCACGGCGCAGCTCATCATCGCCATCGGCGCCCACAGTCGGGCCGTCGCCGATAGCGCCGCCTCCATCGCCAGCACGACGAAGCGGATATATTCCTTTCCGACCGTGGAGTTTGCCGCGGAAATAATCCCCAGCCTCATCCGGCCCGGCGACGTCGTCCTGCTCAAGGCCTCGCGGGCCGTCCAACTGGAGCGTCTCCTGGAACCGCTCGGGCATATCCGCTCGAAAACGCCGATACCGATATGAGG
>CAYMXF010000047.1:15708-17271 GCA_964393935.1 uncultured Planctomycetaceae bacterium | reverse complement strand
CTTGTCGGCGAAGGACGGCATGGCCGCGCCGGCCCGCGTGCCGGTCGCTTCATCGGGCAGATCGATGACCTCGAAGACTCGGTCCATCGCGGCGTTGGCGCTCTGGATGCGGTTGTAGAAGGACGAAAGCTTGCGGATCGGGTCGAACATGCCCGCCATGCACGCCGCGAGGGTGGCGAATTTCGAAAAATCCATCAGACCGTCGAACATCTGCTGTGCGAAGTAGAGGATGGCGCCGGCGGCAATGAGCTGGCCGACCGTCTCGAAGGCCGGGCTGGAAAAGGCGTCGATCCGCTCGATCTTGAGCTGTTGTCGAAGCATCTCGCGATCGACAATGTGGAGGCGAATCCGCTCGTAGGTCTCCATCGTGTAGCCCTTGACGACACGAATGCCGGAGATGGCGCTTTCGAGCGTGGAGAGCATGCGGCCGTAGTTTTGGAGGAGGCGTTTGTTGGCCTTGCGGATCAGCTTGCCGAACCGGCGGATCAGAACGGCCGCGAGCGGGGCGGAGACGACCGTGATGAGCGTGATCCGCCAGTCGATGGCCAGCGCCACCATAAAGACGAATAACGCCTTGAGCGGTTCACGAAGGGATTTGACGAAGATGAAATTGAGCCCGCGGTAGACGTCCTGGCTGTCCTGCACGAACCGGCTGATGGTGTCGCTGATGCCTTGGGTCGCGAAGTGGGAGACCGGCAGGCGCAGCACGCGATGATACATCCGCTTGCGGATATTCAGGACGGTCCGGGCGGCGACGACGGCGATGAGGTATTCGCCGGCGAAGCGGCAGACGGCACCGATGATGCTGATGCTCACGACGACGAGGAGGATCATCTCGAGGGTGCGCATCCGCGCGGCGGAGGTTGTTTCCTGGGGGAGCCACGACGCGCCGAGCCGCAGCCAGCGATCGGTCCGCGAGATATTCGCGGGACGCGCCTTCAGGTCGACGAGGGCGCCGGTGGACGGGCGACGGAATCGCAGGGCGATCTCCGTTCCATCGGGTTGGTACGCCAACTCGCGGAAAATCTCCGCCGGTGAGCGCGCGCGGCCGTCCACGGACTCGATCTCATCGAGGCGTTTGATGTGCGGCGCGGCGGGAGAGGACGGCTTGACCTTGGCGACACGGACGCGCGACTGGGTTTCATCCATGCTGAAGACCAGCGCGAGGCGACGCTCGGCGATGCTTTGATCGACCCACGAGGGTACGCCCTGCTTGTCGGCGATAAGCTGGATCGCCGGGAGCAGCGCCATGATGTTGATGGAATAGGTGATCGCGACCATCGCGATGCAAACGACGCCGACGGCGAGCCGGCCGTAATAGGGACGGGCGAAGCGCAAGACGCGAAGGAAATGGAAGGGCGAGGCGCCTTTGGCGGCGTCCCTGCCCCGCGATGCGGATGGGCCGGCAAGGGCCATGCAGGTGAATCTCCAGACCGTCGGGTCGTCATCGGCGATCGACGACGCATGGGGGCATTGTAGGTGAGATGGGGTGCGAGGGAAACTCACGCCTAGATGGTGCGTTACACCGAGGGATTGATGATCGAACCCTTGCGGCGCTCGTAG
>CAYMXF010000047.1:3605-15608 GCA_964393935.1 uncultured Planctomycetaceae bacterium | reverse complement strand
CTGCACTCCGGTGTCAGGTTGCATCGTCTGAGAGACGGTCAGGGAATCGTCGTCTTGCGAGGATGAAAAGGAGGCGTTGGCGTGGCGAATGACGGTTCCGGAGGTGGTGAGATTCAGCGAAGGGTTTTGGACGGCTTGGCTCGCGCTGGTCACGTCAGCCGCGCCGCTGATGCTCCCGACGGTGGTCGTATCGACGGCAAGCGGAACCGTCGCGGGAGCTGAAAGGGCCGGTACGCTGCCCGACGGCGTGCCTGAAAGAGCCCCGGATGCCGCGACGGAAAAATCCAATTCGTCCGCGCCGGCGGGTACGAGGGCGACGGCGGTGTTGGAGACGGACAATTGGACCGCGAACACCGCGCCTTGAATGACGCGGCCGAAATCCGCCGGCATCGAGGCCGCCATGACGGCGGGGCGCTGATACTCCGCAATGACGGGCACATGATCGCTGGCGCTGTAAAGATCGTTTGCCACCGCGTTGGAGCGAGGGATGTCCGAGGGGTAGTAAGTGTTGTTTCCGGTGTTGATCGATTGGTCGTAGTGGTTGCCGTCGTTGCCGAAGGATCGATAGGCGCCGGGAATCAGCGCGATGCCTTCGCCATCCTGAAAAGCTTGAGTGGAGAGTTGGAAGTCGAAGCGGTCGTCCATGCCGCCGTTGACAAGGGAGCAACTGCCGGCGCACGGGGCCTGCGAATGTTTAATGGCGTTGGCCGCGCCGAGCCATGTGCCACTGCCCAAGGGATCGAGGGCCTGTCCGTTGCCGACAGAGAGAAACTTTTGGTAAGCCGTTTCAGTATTGTAGTATATGTTGAAGTCGCCGGCATAGATGATGTGCGTTCCGGCGGGCAGGGCATCGGCATTGTTGCGGATGGCGGTCGCACCACTGAGCCTGGTGTTGGCGTCGGCCGAGGTATTTGAAGCCTTCAAGTGCGCGCTGTAGATGTAGAACGATGCGTCGGGCGAGGTATAACCGACAAGCCACAGCTTCCAACGGTCGGCGTTACGGCCCGCGCCGGTCGAGATATCCAGGTGTGCGGCGATGTCCTCCGTCAGGACATCCGCGCGATAGAACATCGCCTGAGCGCCCGCCGAACCGTTTTCGTTCGTGTTCGGGGGTGTATTGAAGGTAAAGGTGCCCTGCGTATAGGTGACGCCGGGGGGCGCGGCTGCATTGAGCAAATTGAGAAGCGGCGCCACGTCCGAGCTTTGCACCTCCTGGAAAACGTAAAGATGCGGCGCGACGGCGAAGCCGGGCTTATCATCGGCGTTGATTCTCGCAAACACATCCTGCAACGTGGCCATGTTGCCGTTGAGGCTGGCAATGTTGTAGTTGACGAGGCGGAGTTGCGCGGAGGCGGTAGCAGCGAAACTCACCGAAACCAAGAGACTTCCTATTAGGTTAACGAGACGAATGCGGGTAGGCATCGCTTTTCCTTCGGCGGGATTAAGACAACCGGCGTCCTCTCCGGTCGCCGTGCGGGGAACCCCATTATAGCAGAAACGCTAGTGTCTTATTGGCGGGTGTCGTATCGACGGGTTCAGCGAAGTGTTTGATGGCACACAGCCGCCGATCCAAGTGTTTTTCTCTTGACCCTATCGGGCCTGGATCGCTAAACTAGCAGTGCGGAATGACGTTTTCGGCCGAGCGGCCGCCAAAAATGGGCGGCGGACCCCCGGCGGGAGGCTCATCCGCCGCGGTGAGCCGTAAGGCCGCCGTGTGTTTCCGCCGACGACGGCCGGCGGATGGGTTAATGCCCGAGGGCCGCGAGGAAAGCGGCGGCTCGGGTTGTCGCCCTGTGAAAGGGAGGTGATCCGTGGAAATTGGTAATCGTAGGTGGCTGCCGTAGCGCAGCGAACGTGGCTGCTATGGCAGCTCAAAACGAATGTGCCCGCCGGCACGCGGATGACGCGATTCCGGCGGGCCATTTTTTTTGCGCTGGGTATCGATTGTTGACTTGGCGTCCTCAAGATGCGTATGCCGCCCATTACGAGCGAGGCCGAGGGTCCGGTGGGTTCGGTTGGTAGGGGGCGACGGGCTTCATCAAATCCTCCTCGTCCGTCGGCCATTTCGCCTCGTCGCCGAAGAACGTGTCAAGGACAAGAAGGACGCGGGTGGAGTCTTCGCCGGGAATGACAACGTAACCGAGAAAACGATCTTCGGGGGAACGACCCTCGAACATCGCCGTCGCCGTCGTCGGTTCGTCGAGCAGCGTCAGATACGCCGTCAGCGCCTCTGGTTTGACAAAGAGAAGATCGTGGGTTTTGCCGGACTTTTGATAGGCAAACGCCGCGCAGGCCTCGCGGTCCCAATCCAGGATGTTGTTCAAGGTGGCGTCCTTGTCCTTGCCCGGCTGCCAGGTCGACGACAGGACCCGATACGTCGGCGACGGCTTCCGGTCGGGCGACGCCAGCATGAAGTATCCGCCGGCCTTGTCGACCTTGCCGTCGAGCGAGAGAGCGTTGAGGCTGGTCATCCGTTGAAGATCCGCCGCGGAGAGCCTGGGCAGGAACTCCTGGTAATCCTTCTTCACGTCGCGCCAGGAGAAGTATTCGCCGGCCTTCGGCGGGACATACGTCGGCACGAGATCCTCCGCGGGAGGCGTGTTGAGATAGGCCAAGCCGGGGATCGTCCGGCCGTTCCAGTTGCAAAAGCGTACGGAGAAGCCCCAGCCGCGGTCACGCGGGGCCGGCCAGGATTCGACGACGAGCCGGACTTCGTTCCATCCTTGTTTGAGGCGGGCGTGCGAGGCAACCGTGTCGACGAGGTTTTTGTCTTCCAAGTTGCCGGCGGAATAGTAGCGGCCTTCGTGGATGCAGCGGCCGTTGAGCCAGACGGCGGCGCCGTCGTTTTGTCCGAGCCACATACGGACGTCCTGGTCTTTCGGCGAATAGACCCAGCACGTCGCCTGTGCCAGTGCGGGGCCGGACTTGGGAAGCAGCTTTGCCAGATCGATGAAGTCGGTTTCGCTAACAAGGGAGAATGTTTGAGCAGCAGGTCCGGCATCGAGAGGGTCGAGAACGTGGTGTTGCGGAGGGTCCGAAGCGGTGCCGGCGTTTCGGACCGGGAAGGGACCCTTGATTTGCCACGAGCGGACGTGGTCGCCCGGCGACGAAAGGTCCGTAATCTTGGGCCGCAGGGCCATGGCCGGCGTGAAGTTGTAGTGCAACGCGGCGCGGAGGCTGTACGCCTCGTGCGGCGCCGGCTGGTGTCCGCAATCCCAGAGATCGTGACCGATCGGAACTCCTTCGCCGATCTCGCCTATCCGCGCGGCCCAGGCGAACTGTTCATACCAGGCTTGGCAGAAGTCCTTCCACGTCGCGTCGTCATAGACACACGAGATCGCGGCCCCTTTTGGGCCGACGTCTCCACCGACCGTTAGCACGTCCGGCTCCTTGTCGCCGGCTACGCGCGGGCGAAGGAAGATGACGCCATCGAACCATCCCCGCCCGCCGATGATTTCTTCAGCCGGTCCTTTCACTCCGCCCGCATAAACTTGAAATTTCTCTTGTTTCTCGTCGGAAATCTCATAGGAGGTCGTGACGATCTGAACCTCGCCGCCCGTCGCGGCCAAGACCATTCTTTCGGCGACGATCCATTCGGCCTTCAATTCGAAGAGGCGCTGGCTGGAGATCGTCTTGTCCTGCCGCGATTGGAGGATGACCAGCAGGGTATACCATTGTGAAGCTGACTTGGTGAAAGAGGCATCGGCGCATCGCTCCATGTAGTTGATGACGTCGAATTGATTCGCCCCGAGTAGGTCGAGTATTTCACCGGCGCGGAATTGGCTCTCAGCGTGTTTGGGATAAATGATTCGACACTCGTTGAACTCCCCCTTGGCCGGGCCAAAAAGCCCGCACTGTTGGAGGTAGAGCGCCCATCGCCAATGCTCCATAAAATTGCCCGACAGTTTTCGCGGCCGGGTCTCGAATCCGAACAGGCGGACGCCGCGTCGGGCCAAACGGGCCAGATGCTCATTCTTCGACGACGCGAGCTTGCGATACTCCTGCAGCGCCTTGACGTTGTCCCCACCGATCTCAAATGCGAGCCCTTTGAAGTACGCCTTCACGTCCGGGTCTTGTGCCGCTTCGTAAAGCCCAGCGATTGGGCCGCTCCGCGTGTCATTCAGGAGAAGCGGGTCGGGCATTCCGAAGGCCGAGAAGTCGAAATGGTCGGCCTGACTTACTAATTCGGTCTTCAGGGCCAAGCGGCCCGATGCGTATTCAGGGTTGCGACGGATCACGTCGAGGTTGATGATGTAGGCGGTGACGTAGGGTTGCAATTCCCAGGGCGGAAGTTCTTGCCCTGCGATCGTGAACTTCACGGTCGCGGGGATCTGCTCGACTTCCGGCTGGGCCTCCGGATCGGAAGGCTGCGACATCGGAAACTTGAATTCCTTTGGCGCCCAAGGCCGCGCCCCCATGAGCACAATCGCCTGCGAAAGCGGTCCAGACGCCCCCATGGGCAGCCGGTACGAGTCCTGAGGTTTATCTTTATTAATCCTGCCGGGGCCCAAACGGATGACGGTGACCTCTGAATGCCCGGCGGCCTGCACCGGCGAAGGAAGGATATCGCAGATTGCGAGGATGATCGCGGTGGATAACGAGCAAAACATCCACCCGGTAGTGCGGTGATGAGTACGGTGTTGATTCATGGATAATAGCATGTTTTTTTGTGGCCTTTGGCAAGACGCATCGCGCTCTTGGCGCGTCTCCATTGTCTCCGCGGAGTTTCTGAATGCAAGGCGTCGCCCGGCCGTCGCATCCTCGTCATGTCCCGCCACGGCGGATCTTCGACTTGGCCTCCGGGCTGGATTCATTGGACACACCAGGCGGTACGGACGGGTTCCGCGACATCCACGCGAAGTCATCTTTCGATCCCTCCGTTCCGCGATTCTTTACAGAAGGGAACGAGGGTCCGGCGATGGTCTTTCTTGAGGCCCGACGGAGCAGGAGCCACACGAACGCAAGCACGATCACGGCGGGGATCATCCAACGATCGAAGGCGCGTCCCGGTCCGCCGCCCGGTATGCCGGAGGCCGGTGGTCTGACGAGATGAAGGCGTTTTGCGACGATCAGCGGACCAGCGCCGCCATCGCCGGCGGTCGTTTGATAGGCGCGAACCTTGATGAAAAAGCCTTTGACGCGGACGCGCGAATGGATCGGCACCTCCGCCGGGTCCTGCGTGCAGACGATGGCGCAGAGCGCCTGGGTTCCGATGTCGGCCAATTCGCATTGGTAGAGTCGACCAAGGCCCTCGCGGTTGGATATGTCAAAAGCGTGTCGAGTTTGAAGAATGCCTTCTAGGAGGACGGGTTTTCCCCGATAGTCGCTCGGCCTCTCAAGGAGCCTCTTCCATGGCACGGGGTCGCCTGTCGGGGCATTGCCGAGCGCCGCGTCAGCTTTTCCTGCGCCGACGTAGCGGCAGAACCAATAGAACGCCGGGTCGTCGAATGAGAATACATTGTCGCGAACGGCTTCGAGCAGTTTGGCGGCGTGGGCGGGATCGTCGGCCGATTCCCGCCACGGCGGATCTTCGACCTGCGCAAACGCCATGCTCGTCAGCAGCATTACGGCGCAACCGATAAAGCTCATGCACCGAAGAGAGTATCGATGTCGGCTGCGTGTCATCGCGGCGTCTCTGCCCCTCCGGCATCGTGGGCTTTTTGTGCCAACTCGATGAGCCGTCCTTGCCACGGAGGGCCGCCCAGGTCCGGGTACCACGCCTTTTCCGACTCGATTCCTTTCCAGACTTCGGCGGCGCGGCCGTGTCGGAGTTGGTGAGAAAGCCAGTAATACCGCGCTTCCCAATAGATAGAAGGGGAGCGCTCTCGGAGGTTGCCGTCTTTCAGGAGCTTTGCCCAGTGGGCCTCCGCCCGATCGGCGGCGGCGGAATCCGGCGGGTTCGTGCGAGGAGCGAATTCTTCTTCAAGCAAGGCCGCGTTTCGCAAGTGGCCGCCGTTGGTGGGGTCGCTCGAAATCAACTTGTCATATTCAACGCGCGCCGCTTCTGGATCGCCGGAGCGAGCAAGCAACCGGGCAAGGTTTGATCTTATGGCGACGATTTGCTTGTGGCCGTCCTCTTGTGTACGGGACCATTCCAAAAGATCGTCCAGAACATGTACGGATTCAACCCAACTCTTTTTGGCGTCTTCTAGGCGGCCCACCGATTCCAAGCGTTGCGCCTCGTTGTCGAGTTGATCCGCAAGGGCTGAGAGAATACGTCCTCGTTGGGATTCGGGGGCATCCTTCAGCAATTTGTCGAACTCTTCCCGAGCACGCTTCTCGTCCCCAGCGGCCCTCAGACATCGAAGACGAAGAACAACGACGCGGTCACCCTGCGGCATCGATCGAAGGATTCCCAAAGCTTCGTCGAACGCGGCAAGGTCTTCACTTGCGAGTAAAGTCGCCGCGGAGAGAGACGCTTCTTCAAGCATTTTTACTAGCTGATTCGCGTCGGTGCGGGATTCGGCTTCTCTCGATGGTTGCGTACTGGATTCGGCGCTGAACTCCGCTGCCAACTGTTTCCACGAATCCGCGGCAGCCCGTGCGGCTTGTCGGCGGCGATCGCGCGGCGCATCGGGCGGCAATTGTTCATAGAGCCGTTGACGACAGATCGCGATCCCTCGTAGAGCGGCTCGATGATGAGAGGACGTCGGCGGGATTTTTGAATAAGCCTGGGTCGCCGACGGTAATTGAGCGGCTTCTTGATAAGCCAGGGCCGCGATCCAGCGGGCTTCCTCCGCATTTTCGTTCGTACTGAACCGATCGGCCAGGCGCGACGCCGCCTGGGCCAGGCGCTCGTAGTGGGCAGTGGTTTTTTCCGCGTCGGCGATTCGTCGCCAGCATTGGTACGCATAACTCGCGGCGCGCTCAGCAAGTTCGCCCGACAGCGGAGCCTTGGCGACAGCCTCGAACCCTTCGACAGCGGAGGGAAGATCGCCTGTTTGAAAACGACAGACCGCGAGGTTGAACGCCGCTTCGGCTCGGCCTGTCTTGTCGGTGGACCGATTGAGCAGCAGTTTCAGCGGCGCGATGGCCTTGTCATATTGCTCGGCTTTCATCCAACGCGACGCCGTTAAGGAAAGCTCGGCGTCGCCGAGTTCTTCGAGCTTGCGATCCGGCCCCTGCAAGGCGGCGAGGTAGACTTGGGCGATTTCCGCCCAGGGACTCCCGCGATCGGCGATCTCATTGAAGGCTCCGACCGCTTTTTCTCGGAGTTCCGTTTGCTTCGTGGGCCCCCGGCCTGCGTCCTTCGATTCCTCCATGTAGCTGTAAGCCATGATGATCGGCGCGAGGCGAACGTAAAAACCCGATGCTTCATCGGGACCGCTCGTTTGCATTCGCTCCAACTCGCCCAACTCCCGCCGCGCCTCATCGAACTGCCTGGCGACGAGGTGGGTCCGGGCTTGTTCGTAGCGGGCACGGACCATCAGCGCCGGCGAGGCGGTGGAAAGGCGTACGCGATCGAAGGCCGACATCGCCTCGGCGTTGCGCCCGCTTTCCCGCAGGACGATTCCCGCGCCCACGAGCGCGTTGTATTTCAGTTCCGCGTCCTTGTCCGGCAAGCCGGAGTGGAGCGCGGTCCGAGAGATGGCGTCGAAGTCCGCCAAGGCCGAGTCGAGCAGAGCTTGTCGACGGGCCCGGCAAGCCGGATTCCCCGCGTTCGGGCTTCCTCTTCGGTCGCCCTCACCGTCCACCATCGCAAGATAAACATCGGCCCACGCGGCATTCAGCCGTCGCCGGTCGGCCAGCCGCGTGATCTTGTCCGCCAGGCCCAGCAGCAGGTAGCGCTGCTCCTGCGTGCGCAATCCCACGATCATTTCGTCCAGTCGCGCTTGCGCCTCTCCATATTCGCGATGCGCTTCGCGCAATAGCTTGACCAGTCGCGGACGCTCGTAGTCCAACCCGCTGGTCACCTCGTAGCGGTCCAGGTCCGGCGCAGCCTGGTAGCGAAGAATCAGGTCCGCCCATTCCACTTGCCAGTCGGCGACGTCAAACCCGCGGCGTAGGCCTCGAAGCCAGCTTGAATCTTTGCCCAATGCGACGAGCCGCCGGTAGTTCGCCGCCGCTTTTTCCAGGAACCGCGCTCGGACCTCGCCTTCCTTCGATTTTATCGCCGCCTCGGCATAGGCTCGCGCGACGTAAATGCTGTGCATGGTGGGAGCGGAGGTGAGCAATTCTTCCACGAGTTCGGGCATACCGCGATCGGTCAGTTCCGCGACGAGCGCCCGCTGGTCGCGTGGCAAGGCGTCGTCGGGCTCCTGATCAGCGCTGTTTGGCGGTTGAGCGCGCGCCGGACTGACACTGATCGCGGTGGATAGCGCGATCAAAATGACTCCCGTGCGTGACCGACGAAGTGGATGTGAAAGGAACTCGGCCATCGCATCACTATCACTTGTCGGCGCGGGCGGCGCTCGATCCGCCGCCGACGCCGTGGCTATGCTCCCCGATGACCAGCTCGACGTTGGGAAAGCCGGCGCGCGTGCAGGCGTCCATCGCGGCGATGACGTGCTCGTAACGAACGGCGGAGTCGGCTGACAGTAAGATTCGACCGGCGGGATCCGCGCCTGCTTCGCGGCGCTGAACCAGGAATCTTGAAAGTGCGTCAAAGGTGTTCCCGGGTAACGGCCGGCCCATCACGTGAATCCGCAAGCCTTTGGGCGAATCCAGCAGCTCGATTCGCACCAGCGGTACGATCGACACTCGCGCGCCGCCGCCGGGGCCGATCTGCATCGGCAAGTGCATGGGCAAGATTCCTTCCGGCATCGCGAAGCCGGTGCCCAGCATGAAAAAAATGAGAATGACCATTACCACGTCGACCATTGGCGCGAGGTTGGGGATGCGCGCACGCGTCGGAAGTTGAACCCGTGAACGAATCATGGGCCGGCTCCTTCGGATCGTAGCGCGCTGAAGGTCACATTGGATACACCGGCTTTGGCGCACCCTTCCAGGATCGCCTCGACGCGCCCATAGGCGAGGCTCCGATCGGCGCGGATCACGCAAGTCAGTTCGGGCTTATCGCGACTCTTGGTGGAGATGAGTTCGAGCACTTGGGCAAGCGTCCTCGTCTCTTCACGGATCAGATAGGCCGGTTCGCCTTTGCCGTCCGGTTGGGTGATATTGATGACGAGCCGGCTGCCTCGATCGCCTCGCTCCTCATCCTGCGCCGCGCGGGCGACCGGCAGATCGATCCGGCTGTTTTCCTGCTCGACCATTCGCGTGGCGAGCATGAAGAAGATGAGCAGGCACATCATCACGTCCACCATGGGCGCGAGGTTGAGATCGAGGGCCGCTGCCGAAGGGGGACGCTTCATTCGTGATTCTCTGTTAAACGGTCACCCGGCTGACGCCGGCGGGACCGAATCATTCTTCGCAGGTGCGGCGGAGTCATTCTTCGTGGCCACGCCGGAGGCCGACCCGCCCTTGACATCGCCAGGCGATGAGGATGTCAAGGGCCCGCCTACGGTGATCGGCCGGAAGTACTCCAACAGGTCCACTGCGGCGGCATGTGTGACAGTTGTAAAGGCGTCCACGCGGCTGCGACAGACGCCGAAGAAACCCAAGGAAATGATCGCCACGGCCAGGCCGAGGAAAGTGTTGACCAAAGCGAGGCTGATTCCGCCGGCAAGGTTCTCCGGTTTGTAGGCGCCGTGGGAATCCTGCATGGCCCCGAAGGCGCGGATCATTCCCAGCACCGTTCCCAACAGGCCCATGAGCGGCGCGAGGTTGCCGATGATGTTCAGGTATTCGACTTTGCGGAAGAGACGGCTGGCCCAGGCGGCGGAGCGCTCCTGAGAGGCCTCGTGCATGGCGTCGAAGCCGCTGCGGCCGTGGCGCAGTCCCACTGTGAGCACGTCGGCGAACATGGTGCGGCTCGTGTGGATGGAGTCGATGCACTCCTTGAACTTTCGCGCTTCGATGAGCTGCCGTGTCGCCTCGACTTCGGCGATGGGCAGCATCGTCGCCTGCCGGATCGTCCAAAAGTGCTCCACGATGATCGTCACGGATGCGAGCGAAAGCAGGGCGATGACGATGCCCGGCCATTCCGCGCCGTCGAGGATGACCTGAAGGAGCGATTTGCCGGCGGCCGAGGGGGCGTCCGCCGCGAACGCCGCGCCGACGAAAACGCCGAAGATGATCGCGGCGAGGACGGCGGCCCGTATGACGAAGGATGTAGGTCGGAGCATGTTGTGGCCCAAGGCTTTCAGCGGCGAAGGTCCTCTTCCGTCACGTGCTTATAAACGCCGCCGTTGGATTCGGCGATGGCTCGCAGGACTCGCTCGCCTTCGCCCATGGTGTCGTACACAAACAGGATCGTATTGATCGTCGAATGCCGGTTCTTGTTGCGTTCCTTAATGGTGCGAATGATGCTCTTGTTCTCCTCGCCGAAATCGCCGTCGGACAACAGGAAGAGCACGTCCGGCTTGTAGCCGAGCCCGATACGGATCGCCGGAAGCGGCTCGGTCTGCCCGCTGGGGACGATCCGCCCAATGATGGCGAAGGCGTGCTGTTTGTTCTCCAACGTCGCCGGATGCAGTCGTGAGAATAGCTCCGTCGGCTTGCCTTCGTTGAACCAAATCACCTCGAAGAGTTGGTCGCGTTCCAGCGAGCCGATCGCCCGCATGAGTTCGCGTTGAAGGAGGCTGAAGGTGTCGCTCATGGAGCCGCTTCGATCCATGACGTACACGATCGAATGGGCGCGCTGGCCCTCGCCCACGCCCCACAGGCTTCCGACAGGGCCGCCGCCTGCGAGGTCTCGATCGCCCAACCCGGTTCCCTGGCCGCTGTTCCCGGCCGCCGAATCGAGACCAACGCCGACCACGTCGCCGCGTCGAAGTTCATCGCCGTTCAAGTCTTCCAGGCCGCTTCCGACGGGAATGGGCGGAACTTCTGGCAAGGGCTCTTTCTCTGCTAAGAACTTCGACAAATCGGTCGACGCATCTTGGCCCTTGGCCGGCTGAGCGGAGTCCGCCCGATCGATGTAGGCATGGCCTGGGAATTTGAAGCCGCCGCCGGGAGCGG
Organism: uncultured Planctomycetaceae bacterium; assembly: GCA_964393935.1. Lineage (GTDB taxonomy): Bacteria > Planctomycetota > Phycisphaerae > UBA1845 > UTPLA1 > DATEMU01. The sequence continues at coordinate 4,589 of CAYMXF010000047.1, read as the reverse complement.
TCGGCTCGGCCACTGCAACGACATGGACTTTGAAGTCGTCGGCAACCGATTCGATGGACCCACCGATCGCCCAGGTGGCCAGGCTGAATAGAAAGACCATCAGGCCATGAAAGAGCAGGCTGATTCCCGCTGAGCCGACCGTCGGCGCCAATCCGCCTGTTCGGAGTAGTGGAGCCGGTGTGGAAGGGTTGTGCATGAGTTCCGATTTAACGGGGGGCAAGGATCGGGGCTCCCTTTGGGGCTGGTTTGAGCATGTTCGCGTTGGATTATACGCCGCAGTTCGCCGCCATCAAAGTATCATCCTCGATATCAGTATTGATATCGAGCATTTGTGTTTGGCAAGCCCTACGTGGTCCTTTGCAGCATCCCAGTTTCCTCATTCCGACGATCTTCGATCTATAGCAGGTATCGCGTGGATTATGCGCGCCGAAATCATAGCCGCATCGCCGGGGATAGGGACGCCATGCACCATATTGTTCGCTCGCACATCTGTTCGCGCCGGCTGACCCTCCTTCTGGTCGGCTGCGCTTCCATGCTGACTTGTCAGGCCGGCGGGGGACCGGGTGCTGTCCGGGTCGGAGAGCGGCCGGGCGATGAAGCCTTCATGCCGTTTGAACCGCAGAGCGGTGGGGAGTGGCAGGGGACCGACTCGGCTCGTCGGGCCTTGGCGGAAGCCGGCCGCATCGACGCCGCCACTTCGCGCATGGCCGTTTCTTCAGAGAGCACGTCCGGTGGAAGGACCGTCATTCGGGTCGATCGCATCGTGATCGGGGAAGGTGAGTGGTTAGACGCATTGCTGAAACGGGCGGGCATCGTCGTTCGAGTCCAGGGCGAAATGCTGATCCTCGATGCCGATGATCCCGGCGGGCTGCGCCCGCCGATTCGACGTCTGCTTCGCGACGTAAACGAGGCTATCGAGCGAGTTCGGGGCAATGTCGTTGCGCAGCGCCGCGTCGGACATCGGGCGAACGTTGACGTATTGGA
>CAYMXF010000047.1:0-3505 GCA_964393935.1 uncultured Planctomycetaceae bacterium | reverse complement strand
GGCGGGCCGCATCCGTCTCAGTTGGTTCGAACATGCGGAACGGCTGGCGGTCGGCAGCGGCGGTTTGCTCGTCGCGGGCACGGATATCGGCGAGGCGCAAACCGGCTTTCCGTTGGAAGATGATCTTGGCGAGATCATTCAGGGTCGGCTTGAACTGAGCAATGCTGATGCCACAAAGGCTTGGTCGCAGCTTTGTCGTCTGGAAGATGCACGACAATTGCTTCTCGCGATGGTCGCCGAGTTGAAAGGTAAAAAGACGACGAACGCCGTTGCTTCCCGCCGACATCGGCCCCGGGGACGAGGCGACAGCGCCGATGAGACGGCCTCTGAAACGATCGTTATTCCCTTTGCAGATCCACCGATCGGCTGCCAGGAGCCCGCCCTTGTCGAGTTTCTCAAGTCACAAGAAATCGGGTTTGCAACTATCAGAGACGGCATCGAGGTGCGTCGGACGGAAATCGATGCGGCCGCGCTCGCGGAGTATCTGCGGCTTCTCCGGAAAAGACTGGACGACGTGGTCCAACGCGTTGCCGCGACGAACGGCGCGCCAACGCCGGAACCCGATGAAGAATCGCTCGAATTGAACATGGCCGAAGCGGATGCGATCTCCTCGGAATACGACGTGATCAAACACGCTCTTTGTGCGATGGGCGACAAGGCCGTTGGGCCGCTCGTGAAGCTGCTCGGGGACGGCCCGCCCGTCATCTTGCCGGACGCCGCGTGGGTCCTCGGCAAGATCGGAACCGCGGCGAGCCCGGCGATCCCTGCCTTGGTGGAGTGCCTGTCGAGCGTGGATGGGCGGCTGCGGAGGGCGGCGGCGACGGCGTTACAACGAATCGCCCCGGGGAGCCGACCGGTGGTTGAGTCCATCGTCGATATGTGGATCGCGTCGTTGCACGGCACCACACGATCAGAGCGATATCACGCCGCGATCGCCCTCGGCAGACTTGGCGAGGCCGCATCGCCGGCCGTGCCCATTCTGGCTGCGCGGGTGGAAGACCCCACCAGTGGAGCCGCCGTCGCCCTTGGACTGATCGGTACGGCCGCTTCTGCGGCGGTTCCCGCATTGACGAAGGCGCTATCGCTTCCGACGTCGAGCCTGCGCTTACAAGCCGCCCAATCGTTGGGTCGAATGGGTCCCGCGGCACGATCCGCAGTGCCGACCTTGGTCACGCTGTTTGGGGATCGTGAAAAGGGCGTGCGTCAAGCCGCCCTGGAAGCAGTCGGCTGGATCGGTTCGGACGAAGCGGCACATGTGGATGCCATCGCGGCACTGCTTCGCGAGAAAGACTCGGACGTGCGGGACATGGCCGCTGCGACCCTCGCACGCCTGGCGCCAACCAACGAGCGAGCCCGAAATCTGTTATTCGCACGCACCGCTGACGACGAGGATCCGCAATTAAGGTCATCCACGGTCGGCTTGGACACCCAAGACCCTCTTCCTCGTTCGGTCCTGGGCCTTGTTGCACGGGTCGACGTCACCTCTCGGCTGATGCTTTGCGACATCCTTGCCATGCTGGGCCGGTTGGGAAGGCCGGGCGTCGGGCTTTTAACGAAATTGGCACAGGACTCACGCGAGCCCGTCGCTTGTGCGGCGATGGACGCCATCGGTTCGTTCGGCGGCGCCGCGAGAGAGGCGCTGCCCATTTTGGCGTTGTCGCTCCAGCATGAGAGTCCTTTTATTCGCCTTCATGCCGTGAGGGCGTTGGGATTGCTGGGCGTAGAGGCCGCCATCGCCGTGCCGGCCCTTTGCGGGCGCCTCGACGATGGACAAGAAGGCGTCGTCGTCGCGACGATAGACGCGCTCGGGCGAATCGGTCCCGCGGCGGCGGACTCCATCCCCCTGCTTCGGAGTTTGAACGAACACCCAAGCCCGCTGATTCGCGAGGCCGTTTGTCAGGCCCTGAATCGTATTTGCGCGGGAGAGGTGCTGACACAGGCCCCTGGCGAAGTCAACGGCAAGACGGTCATCCTATTCCCGTCGCCGGAAGCCGAGACGCCCTGAGGGAGTCCTCGGCGATCGCCGCCGTCCCGCGACCGCTTATTGCGTCTTTGCGGCATTCGCCGCAAGTTCTTTTGAAGTTTCGAAATACTTGAGTACCCGTTTGGATTCTTCGGCCATCGCTCCGGTGGCCATCGCCACGACTTGACGCTGCGTGACGATCGCGGCGTCGAGCATGCCCAAACTGCACTGGGTCTTGGCGAGAAGCGCCAACGTATCCGGGTCCTGACCCTTGGTCAGCTCATTGGCCCGATGGATGCTTCGATAGAGAAGTCCGGCGTTGCGTTGATCGAGCGACTTTTCGAGTTCGACCTCGGCCAGTTGCGATAGCCCGTCCGGCGAGTCCTTCATCGCCGCCTCGATCTTTGCTTCCCAGGCCGCGACCTGGGCTTCCATTTCGAATTCGACGAGGAGTTGCCGCTTGATCAGATACGGACGGACGTCCTGCGGCGTGAGGACCATGATCTCGTCGAGGATCTTAAAGGTTTTTTCCTTATCACCGCTGCCGAAGGCGGCCTTCAAGTCTCCCATCAACTCGTCCGCCTTCTTCGCCGCCGCGGCGGCCTTCTTGGCCGCTTCCATGTCAAAATGACCGGCCAGCACTTTCTTAATCGAGTCGTCCAGGCTTTTGACATCCAAGGGATTGCCGGTCCAGATGATCGTGCCCGTCTTATCCACCAGGAAGGCGTATGGGATTCCGTCGATGTCCTTCATCCAGACATTCTGCGTGTTCATGTCCTCGTCCGAGGCGACAAAATAGGGCAGCTCCAATTTCAATGCCTTGGCTTTCCCGCCCAAGAATTTGGAGATCGCCTCCGGCTCCTCATTGCTGATGCCGAGGACTACCAATCCGTCCTTCTCATGCTTCTTGTGCAGTTCGGCGAGGTGCGGAATGCTCTTCATGCAAGGGCCGCACCACGTCGCCCAGAACTCGACGAGAAATACGTGCTTTTCCGCTCCCTTGTCGCCGGGTAGGGCCTCCGGCTGACGCGTCATCCACTTTGTAACCTTGACGGCGGGGGCCTTATCGCCGATCTGTGGGGCCGCTATCGCCGCGAGAGGCGTGATCGAGGTCGCAAACGCAACAAGAAGCAGTGAAAACCGTCTCATGATGTCGTATTCCTTCGATGGGTGAATATCGGGTGTCCGTTCGGCCCGACGCCTATCGAGGCGCCGCATCGGCTCTCGTGGAATGGTATCCTATCCGATGTGAATCGACCAGTTAGGGACGAGACCCCTTCGGTGTCGCTGCCCCTTTATCTTGGGCAGTCGGGTCCATGCGCCTATTTGCCTGGACGAACGGCGACTCACGAATACGCCCTGACGCGACGGCTCTCCCCCGACGCCTATCAACGGCTGATGGACGAAGGCTTTCGCCGGAGCGGAATGATCGTCTATCGCCCGGTGTGCGAGGGCTGCCGAGAGTGTGTGCCGATCCGAGTGCCGGTTCAAGAGTTTGTCGCCAGCCGGTCGCAGCGCCGTGTCCTGCGTCGCAATACCGAT
>CAYMXF010000046.1:12059-17472 GCA_964393935.1 uncultured Planctomycetaceae bacterium | reverse complement strand
TGGAGCGGCAGTTCAAGCGAGTTTAGAGAATCGCCCGCAACTTGTCCGTGAAGCTGACGATTCCTCCGTCGAGCGGTATGATATCCTCAACAATTGATTTGGAGGTTCCCATGAAGTTCGCCACTCGCGCCATTCACGTCGGACAAGAGGCCGATCCCACGACCGGGGCGACGATCGTCCCGATCTACCAGACCTCAACCTACACCCAGGACGGCATCGGCCAACACAAGGGCTTTGAATACTCCCGCACCGGCAACCCTACGCGGGCAGCACTCGAAAAGTGTCTCGCCTCGCTCGAAGGCGCCAAGTACGGCCTGGCCTTCGCCTCCGGAACTGCGGCCAGCGCGGCGATCATGAACCTGCTCTCCAGCGGCGATCACATCGTCTGCGCCGACGACGTGTACGGCGGGACCTACCGCCTCTTTGAACTTGTTCTGAAGCGCTACGGCCTCGAATACTCCTGGGTCGATATGACCCGGCCGGATGCCGTGAGGCAAGCGATTCGTCCGACGACGAAGATGATCTGGATCGAGACGCCTACGAACCCTCTGCTGAAGATCGTGGACATCGCGGCCATTGTCGAGATCGCTCGCCGGGCGAGCGCCATCACCGTCGTCGATAACACCTTCGCCAGTCCCTATCTCCAACAGCCGCTCGATCTCGGCGCGGACATCGTCGTCCACAGCACGACCAAGTACATCGGCGGCCATTCGGACGTCGTGGGCGGGGCGGCGATGCTCAGCGACGAGAAGCGGTATCAAACCATCAAGTACCATCAGAACGCCGTCGGCGGCGTGCCGGGGGCCTTCGATTCGTGGCTCGTGCTCCGTGGCGTCAAAACGCTCGCCTTGCGGATGGAGGCTCATTGCGAAAACGCGATGAAGGTCGCGCAGTTCCTGGAGCGCCACCCGGTGATTGAAAAGGTCGTCTATCCCGGCCTGGCCAGTCACCCGCAACACGCCTTGGCGAAGCGGCAGATGAAGGGCTTCGGCGGCATGGTCTCGTTCGTGGTCAAGGGCGGCGAGGCGGCCGCGCGGAAGATCGCCGGTCGAACGCATCTCTTCGCGCTAGCCGAAAGTCTCGGCGGCGTCGAGAGCCTGCTCGGCCATCCCGCGACGATGACCCACGCCAGCATCCCGGCCGCGGAGCGGGACGCCCGCGGGATCACCGCCGGGTTGCTGAGGTTATCCGTCGGGATCGAAGACCCGGACGATCTCATCGCGGACCTCGAAGGGGCATTCTCCATTCTTAACTCACCCAAGGCCGTCCCGGCGGGTGTGTAAAGAGGGCGTGTCGGTAGGGGCTGATCACAACTCGCGTGTTTGCACGTCGGGACTGGCCCAACCAAGGATCGTCACACCTCGGCGACCCCTCCAAAATACGCCCGAAAATGGGTAGCTGCGACCGGGGAGCACCCGCTGTATAGTGTGGTTGAACACAGCCTGATGGCTTTAACGGGAAAGGCAATCTTAAAAGGAGCGGATGAAATGAGTTTATTCGAGCACAGCGTGAGGCCCCACGGCCGAAACCTCTCCGCCGCACCGCGCGTCGCGGTCTTCGGACTTTGCGCCCTCTTCGGCCTGGCCGCGACGCGGCCGGCCCAGGCGCAAGACGCCTTGGAGCCTAACGGCACACTGGCGACGGCATCCGGTCTCGGCAGCGATCCCTTCGTCTCGCTGGACAATCTGACGATTTTCCCCGCCGCCGACCTGGATTTTTTCCGCTACACCGCGCCGTTCAGCGGGATGCTGGCCGTCGACGTGCTCTTTACCAACGCCTCCGGCAACATCAATATCGCGCTGCTGGATGGCGACGGCGATACGATCGCGACGTCGGCTGGCGCGGTCGACAACGAACACATCGTCAGCCCCGTAGTCGGCGGACAGACGTATTTTGTGTTTGTGAGCGCTGTCGGCGCGGCGACCAACACGTACGACCTGGCGATCCAATGTACGCCAGCGCCGGTACCGGCAATGCCCGATTTGAGTAGCGACGACGACTCGGGCCCATCGAACCAGGACAACGTGACCTTCCGCACCGCCCAGGTTAACTTCTTCGTCGACGTCGATCTGGACCCGTTTTTCCAGAAGGGGATCGCCATCCTGACGCCGGCGCAGGCGAACGCCGGAAATACCCCGGGCGTGGCGGTGCGGGCCTTCGTCACGCAAGAATCTACCGGCTCGACTGCGACGGTCTATGCGTCCCGGATTATGGCGAGCACCCGGACGTTTGAGTTCTCTACGGACTTTGACCCCACCGACGGCGAAACATTCTTCGTCGAAGCGACGGTGCAGGTTTTCGACGCGGCGGACCCGACGCCCGCCTCCGACCACGGTGAATTCTCCGCACCGCTGATCGTGACCAGCGACAACACGGCGCCCGTTGCCCCGAGCGGTCTGCTCCTGGCGGGCGGCCTCGATACGGGGAGTCTGAATAACGACCATGTCACGAGCGTCTCACAACCGACCATCGTCGGGATTGCGGAACCGCGGACCCGGGCCACGGTCTTCGCCAACGGGCTCGGTGTTGGCCAGGGCGTCGTCGGAGACGATGCGACGGACGGTGTGTTCGGCAATAACCGCGGCGTTTGGGTGGTGACTTCGGGTCAGTTGGCCGATGGGATACGCAGCATTACGACAAACGTTGACGACGCCGCGGGCAACATCAGCCCGCAAGGTGTGCCACTGACGATCGAGGTTGACACGACGCCGCCAAACACGCCTTTCCTCGATCTCGTGGCTTCCGATGATTCCGGAATCTCCAACGAAGACAGCATCACCCACGTCAGCACACCTCATGCGACCGCCTTCATTAACGATCCGGCCCCGCCGGGCGGACATCTGCTCGCCGACAATGTCAAGTTCCGAATCTATGACCGGACCGGGGCTTCGCCCGAGACGTTGATCGTGGACTCGAATGTGCTGGGGGCTAACGGCGCGTTTCCGATCCAACTCTTCGGCGACGGCGTGAGCACGCCGCTGGCTGAGGGTCTGCACAACCTCAAGCTGGTCGCGGAGGACCGCGCCGGAAACCTCAGCCACCCCTTCTTGCTTGATGTCCTCATTGACACCGTGCCGCCCGCCGCACCAACGATCTCGCTTTTGGCCGCCAGCGACGCGCCGCCGGCCGGCGACGGCTTGACGGAAGTATCCGCACCGGGCTTCGCGGGCACGGGAGAAGCCGACACGACGGCCTGCCTTTTTGTCGACGGCACGCTCATCGGCAAAAGCCCGGTGAAGTCCGACGGTCATTGGGCGATCGCCTCGCCGCACCTGGCCGATGGTGACCATGTGTTTACGGCGCGGCTGGAGGACGCGGCCGGCAATCTCAGCCCGATCTCCGGGCCGGTCAACCTGACGATCGATTCGAATCAGCCGATCGAATTCAGCGGTACGGCCATCGGGCCTGTATTCTGCGGCTCCACAATGGCGACGATGCTCCCGATGACCGTCGTTGGTCTTATTGGGGTTCGCGGGTACTTGCGGAGGCGACGCGTGCCCGGTGCCTGAAGCGTGCCGGAACCCCTGACCACTTTTTTGTTTTATAGTGGTGCGCGGAGCAAGGCTAATGAGTGATGAGGGGAGGAAAGGCCGCCGACGCCCATTAGCGAATGGCTAACGGCCAACGGCTCATGGCTCGGCCTCCGGAGACTCCGCGCGCAGAATGAACGCAACGTAAAATTCAAGTTTTTCAACCAATTTCAAGGTAAAAAACCTTCGCGAGCCGTCGTTCAACACAGAATTTGGAAAGCTGGGTAAATCATGCCGCTCGCCTCGTCGAGTCGCCGTGGCGACCTGTATCAAATCAAAAGACAAATTTCCATAATTCGTCTCCTCGTCCCCTTGGCTGTTCAAGCCTGTTCACGCTTGTTCAACCAAACAATAAAAGGAGTGTCCCTGCGCCCTTGGCCCCTCGGCTCCTATCCGCGTTCATCTGCGGATTTAGACTCTTTTACCAGAGGGGTGGCGGAACCTAAAACGAAAGGAAGGCGATAGCTGGGCCCATCTGATCGAGGCGATTACTGCCAGAGATGATCGACGCGCGTCAAGCCGCCGGGGTCGCTGCGCTCCCACTCCTTGCGGACCAGGCCCAGGCCGTAGACGCAGTATTCAAACTCCTGGCTCAATGTCGAGAGGACCGACGCGGGCGGGCGGGTCTGGTCGCTGCTGAGGCGCGAGGCGATCGCGTAGGAGCGCTTGCCTTGGTCGAGGTAGTTGAGCAGGAAGTCGGCGGCTTGTTTGCGCTGGAGGCGCTTGAGGTTTTCCGGATAGACACCGGTCCAGAAGAGCGTGAAGTCGCCGATGTGGCGGTGGACGGAGCGGCGGCGGTCCTCGCTCGTGGCCGACGGGCCGATCTCGACCTCGCTGACCATCTCGGCGACCTCTTCGATCCGGCGGCTGCTGCCGTCGCCGAGCAGGTTGATCCGCTCGACGTGGATAAAATCGGTGAGCAGATCGACGATGTAGTCGAGCAGCGAGGGGTCGCCCAGGCCGATCTGTTTCTGGAAGCTGTCCTCGACCAGACCGGCGAACCACTTCCGCAGAGGGTGTGCCTGAGGGATCGGGGCCATGTTCGAGGGCTCCTGCAGCGTTGCGGATTCGCACCGGCTGATGGCTGGTGCCACAACGCTGCTATATTCTAGGATTTATCCGAAGCCGGGGTCAAAGCCGCGGCCTCGAAAAAGCCTACAGCACTTTTTTATCGGCGGGTTGTGGCAATGGTTATTAACCTGTGAAGGGACCCTTCAACAGGAGGCTGTCATCAGAATCAGCGAGCTGCAATACGACCTGCCGCCGGAGCTGATCGCGCAGCGACCGCTGGAACGGCGCGACGAGGCGAGGCTGCTCGTGCTCCAGCGGGCGACGGGGCGGATCGAGCACCGGCGATTCGCCGATCTGCCGGAGTATCTCACGCCGCGGGACTGTCTCGTGCTGAACGTGACGCGCGTCCTGCCGGCGCGGTTCACGGCGGTGCGCCGGACCGGCGGGCGGGTTCCGGGATTGTTCGTCCGCGAGAATGCGCCGGGGCGGTGGAACGTGCTGCTGACCGGCGTGGGAAAGCTCCGCGAGGGCGAGGCGCTCGATCTGGTCGGCGGGCCGTGGACGCTGATGCTTTTGAAGCGATTGGAGCGCGGCGAGTGCGAGGTGAGCGTCGAGCCGGTCGAGGCGGCCGCGACGATCCTCCAAACGGTCGGGGCGATGCCGCTGCCGCCATACATCCGCCGAGAAGGACACGATGCGGAGTTGGATCGGCTTGACCGCGAGCACTACCAGACGATCTACGCGTTACAGGATGGATCGGTCGCTGCGCCGACGGCAGGGCTCCATTTCACGCCGACGCTCATCGAGAAGATTCGCGCATCGGGGACCGCGACGGCCGAACTCGTCCTGCACCTCGGGCTCGGCACCTTCCA
>CAYMXF010000046.1:6173-11959 GCA_964393935.1 uncultured Planctomycetaceae bacterium | reverse complement strand
AAGACGACGGACGCGCTGGTAACGAACTTTCATTTGCCGGGCAGCACGCTCCTCGCGTTGGTCTTCGCCTTCGCCGGCCCCGAGTTGGCCCGCCGCGCCTATCGCGAAGCAGTGCAGGAGCGATACCGATTCTATAGCTATGGGGATGCGATGTTGGTTATTTGATCGGAACCGGTTACTTGGGCTTGCGGCCGACGCGGGCGTCTTCTTTGTTGTAGGCCTCTTCCAGTTCGGCCATGCGTTGTTGGGCGGCGTCGATGCGGGCGGCGAAGAGCTTTTCCAACTCCTTGCCGTCGACCGGGGCCATCGTCAGCGGGCCGCTTTTGACGAGCAGCGTCCGACCGGTCGAATCGACGTAGAGTTGCGACGGGTCCGCGGCCAGGCCCTCGCGATCGTCCAAGCGAAAGACGCCGTGCGCTGAGGCCACACCGGGCGACTTGTCCTCGCCTCGACATTCGATCACTCGCGCGACCAAGCCGGTCCGGCCGTGATCGAACGTGACGAAGGCCAGCTTTTTTTTCGTCGCCGGGTCGTCGAGAAGCCGTGGAAGCAGGCGGATGATCGCGCGGGGGATATACGTTTCCGGCATCCCCAACGCGGGATTCGCCTCCGCCGGCGAGTCCATGGAATAGGTCTGATTCGTCAAGAGGACGTCGTCCGTGCGGAGCCCTTCCTCCAACGCGACATCGAGATACTCCGGCCGATTTCCGCCCGCGGGGACCAGCGTCGTCACGCTCGTCTTCCATCGCTCGTGCTTGAGGTCGTAGCTAATAAACATCGAGTTCTGCATGCGGCGGGCGCGGCCGTCGCTCTCAAAGGTCCAACCCCGCTCACGGATGCGCACGCCGGGATGGCTCTCCCACACGGTGTCCGCTTGATAGATCGCGATGAAGCCGACCGCTCGCCCGTTCGTCTCGATCTTCAGGAACTCCTCCGGCACGATGTTTTTTTTCAATTTTTCGGCGTCGAGCGAGGCCAGCCACTTCACGCCGTCCTCGAGGGCCGTCTTCATCTGCGCTTCGTCGATTTTTTCGGCGAGGAGCCGGATCGAGTCGAGCACCGTGTAAAAGAGCGGTTCGCTCTTGTCGCGAAGCTGTAGCGGGCCGTTGTAGAGCAGAACGTAGTAGAGCCGCGGCTTGTATTCGATCACGGCCTCGAGCCGCAATCGCTTGACTCCCTCGCGAAAGTAGCTCGCCGTGAGAACGGCGCCGGGCCGCCCCGCGATCTGTTGCGTCTGTTGCGAGAGGACGGTCACGTCGCTGAACTCCAATTCCAGCGAGTCCGATGTTCGCTTGAGCATTTCCTCCATCGACGCCTTTAGTGTCGTCGACGTCTGTTTCAGGACGATCTCCTGGGTGATCGTGGGCGAGATCCGGTCCATCATTTGAAGCAGCGTCACGCCGCGGCGCTCCGGGACGCGCTGGCGAATCACCTGCCAACCTTTGGGCGGGCGGATCGAATAGCCGTAGGTCCCGTCCACGTAGGGATCGGCGAGGGCCGGCGGCGCCAGGGCCCCACTCGCGATGGATAGAACTATCGAAAAGACGATCATGCGATCAGAGTTTCGGAATGAACCGGTCCAAGTAGAAGTAGGGGTTCGTCGGACGCGGCAGATACCAATCCTTAAATGAAACCGAGCGGCAGATTCGTCGGAAGAGGCCTTCCGAGTTTCGAGTTCCGGGTGGAGAGATCAAGTCGATTCGGATGGCCAGTCCTTCATCCAACGAGGCCAGCGCCGAATAGATGCGGCTGCCGGTACGCGCGTGGCTGACGATCAGGCGACCGGTCAGCGGACCGATTTCGATCACGTCGGCTTCGGCAGCGTCCTCACTGAAGAATTCGGAGCCGATGTCGATCAATCCGGATTCGTCATCGTAGACCTTATAGGCGATCAAGATGCGCGCGGCGTTCGCGGCGTCACCGGTGCCCCAGGTGTACGCGACAAAGCCGGCGTTGCCCGTCTCGTCGGAACTGAGCCTTCGATGATTCGACTCGGTAAAGGGTTTGGCATCGGCAGGCACCGAAAACGAGATGGGCCAGTTCGAGGGCGATTCGGTACGGCCGACGGCCTCAGCCGGGCCGTGAGTCGTGAGCACCCAGGCGAGGCTCGTCGTCAGAACGAGGGCCAAGCCAGCCGAAACGATCGCCCAGCCCGGCCTTGCTGGCGTTTCTCGGGTGTATTCACGCCACATGGTAGGGGAGCATATGAGGAATGAAGGGGCACGGCAATCTGTTTGATCCAACCCGACTGCTAAAGCGGTGGCACACCGCCGCGTCGAAGCAGAAGATAGTTCATCACCACCAGAAGCAAGATTACGATCCATCGGACGATTGCCGCCGTGCTTCGCTGGGTGGCTGCGTCGGTGTCGACAGGGGCTCGAGATGAGGGCATGCCTGCCGGCGGGATGAGAGCGCCTTCGTACTCGACGCCGCGGATCAGGAGCTGGGCCTCGAACCGGTCGATCTCCAGCCGCTCGGCGAACTTCACCAGCGCGCGGCGGCGCAGCCAAGTCAGCGGGCCCACTTCAAGCTCGCCTTTGATCATGTCGCGGAACAGGCGCCGATGGGCCGCGCGGCGCGTTCGTCGATCAGCCAGCGCCCCGTCGAGCGGCACGAGCGCGAGAACTTGCTCTATTTCCTTATCCATTGACTCCCCCCTATCAAACGGTAGGCAGAGCGGGGCGACGGAATCCAGGGCCGATAGCATGGCGGCGGGGGCCTGGACCGACTTCGCGGCGATGGGTTACTGCTTGTCAATCCGATAGTTGCGCCCTACCATGCACGCTGACGAAAAGAAGGTCCAATAGAAATCAAATGATTTAGCCCGATATGCATCGACACCCTGATCTCCCCAAAGCCTTCGCTGATCTCGGTTTGGAAGTCCCAATTCTTCGTGCCCTCGTGGCGATGGGCTTTACCGAGCCCTCGCCGATTCAACTCGAGATCGTACCGCTGGTCCTATCGGGCAAGGACGTACTGGGCCAGGCGCGCACCGGCACGGGCAAGACCGCCGCCTTTGGGATGCCGTCGTTGCAAATGGTCGATCCGCAGGGGCGTCTTCAAACGCTCGTGCTCTCGCCGACGCGCGAGCTGGCCGCGCAAATCGTGGGCGAGTTCCGGCGCCTCGCTCAGTTCATGGAGATTCACTGCGTGCCGGTCTACGGCGGCACGGCCATGAAGCAGCAGTTACACGCGCTCGGCCGCAAGCCGCACGTCGTCGTGGGCACCCCCGGCCGCGTCATGGACATGCTCCAGCGCGGCGCGCTGAATTTCGACGGCGTCAAGATGGCCATCCTCGACGAAGTGGACCGGATGCTGGACATCGGCTTCCGCGACGATATCCGAAAAATCCTTGGCCGCGTTACGCATCCGCACCAGACGGTCTTCGTCTCGGCGACGATCGATGACGAGATTCGCAAGCTCGCCAAGCAGTACATGAACGACCCCGCCGAGATCAACGTCTCGCGCGACGATCTGACCGTCGAGGAGGTCTCGCAGTTCTACTGCGTCGTCGATCCCTGGGACAAGTTCAAGCTGCTGCGGCTGATTCTCCAGAAGGAAGCGCCGAAGCTGGCGATCGTGTTCACCAACACCAAGCACGGGGCCCGCAAGCTGGCCCAGCGGCTGCACGCCGTGGGCATCGATTGCCGCGAGATTCACGGCGACCTCGTCCAGCAGAAACGCGAGCGGATCATGGAACGGTTCCGAAAGCACCAGATTCCCGTGCTGGTGGCGACGGACCTGGCCGCGCGGGGCATCGACGTCCATCAGATCAGCCACATCTTCAACTACGATCTGCCGCAGGACATTCAAATCTACGTGCACCGGATCGGCCGGACCGCGCGGATGGGCTCGTCCGGCAGGGCGATCACCTTCGTGACCCGCGAGCAGGGCGGCGATCTCACCCAGATCGAGATACTCATCAACAAGCAAATCTCAAAGATGGACGTGGAGGGCTTCACGCCGACCCCCCCGCCGCGCGAATCGTTCGACCGCCCGATGCATTCTCGGGGTGCAGGCCCATCAGCCCCAGCCCCCGCCGCCGCGCAACAAGCGGCGCAGGTCGCCACACAAGCGCCCGCCGCGGGGCCCAATCTCAGCGGGAAGTTTCCGCTTTCGCGCCGGCATCGGCGACGGTAACACGGGCATCGTTGCCCTGGAGGCCGACGAATGAGGCTTATCGGCGCACAAGCCGTTATTCCTTACGGTCCCATCAGCGGCCACTGCACCAGCAGGTCGCGTGTAGGGCAGTGTCGAGCAACGCGAGATCTGCCGCCGCTCACTTGTCTCGTCAAGAAATCGGTGGCTGTCCCGAACGAATGGTACGTCTAAAAGGATAACCCTGGTGCTTCGACGAATTGTATTAATCAGTTGTGTGCTTTCGCAAGCAACGTGTGTCAGTCCAGCGGGGCATCGTGGTCCAAACTTATCCCGGGTAATGCCATTAGGACCCACACGAGAGAAGACCAATTCCCTGGCTTGGAGTCCCGATGGTAAATACTTTGCCTCAGCGATGAGCGACCATGCAATTTCAATCTGGGAAGCTGATTCCGGCAAGGTAGTTCAAACACTTCGGGGCCACGAACCAGAAATTCGGGACGATGGAATACGTCGGTTGGGACATATCTACTGCACCAGATGGAGTCCCGATGGAAGATATCTTGCATCTGCAAGCAATGATCAGACTATTCGAATATGGGACACCCATAATGGACAGCAAGTGAATTTGTGGCGAGGCAAGAGCGAGATGAAGGTGGTCGCTTGGAGCCCCGATGGATTGAGAATCGCAGTGGGTGGCGCAGACAAAAAAGTCGCGATCTTGGATTTGAAAGATCTAACCCCAGTCTTGGAGTTCCGCGGCCATACTCAATACACTGCCATACAAGCTATTGCATGGAGTCCCGATGGGAAAAAATGCGCCTCAGGCGGCGGAGATGATAATATTCGCATTTGGGACACCACATCTGGAAATCAACTTGCCGTGCTGATTGGGCATGGCCGAATTCCGGACTATCTTTTTTCTCGCCGTTGGCCTGACATTGCTTCGCTTGCCTGGAGCCCAGACGGCAGCCGGCTGGCTTCAAGTGCTAATGATTGGACATGTAGGATTTGGGATACAGCTACTTATAAAGAGGTCATGAAGCTTCGACATGCTGCGCCTGTAGGCACCACCACGTGGAGCAACGATGGCAAGTACATTGCATCGGTAAGTTCGGAACCACAGCGACAATTTGGACGCGGGCCATGGTATAAGGCTTTTGTACGGATATGGAATCCAAAGGACGGAAGTCTGATTTCCAAATTCGAAGGAGGTGTTCCTTCGTGGAACCCGAACTCCAAGGAGCTGGCAGTCGCCCACGAAGGCTCGATTGAAATCTGGTCTTTCGGTGATCAAAACGAGCGAATACGGTAACCGTCTCCGTTCTGTTAAAAAAACTGTGACCGAAACCACGAGTTTAGTGGTCCGCAACAAACGCTCACGCGATCCGTGATCGTATCGTCTTACCAAGCCCGTCAGCCCAAATTTATCAAGAAGAAAGAAGATACCATTCGGGGCAGACATCCGTTTCTTGATCTTACTTTTCTGGCGGCGGCTGCCAGCGCGTGTTCAGCGAATGCGGCACGCCGACGAGGTCGCAGAGCTTGCCGGCGACGAAATCGACCAAGTCCTCGATTCGCTTGGGGAGCATGTAGTAGCCGGGCGAGGCGGGGCAGAGGATTGCGCCGGCCTGGGAGAGGCGGAGCATGTTGCCGATCTCGATTTGCGAGAGGGGCATTTCACGCGG
>CAYMXF010000046.1:3643-6073 GCA_964393935.1 uncultured Planctomycetaceae bacterium | reverse complement strand
GCTTCCTGGGCCCAGCAACTCTCCGGGTATTGTCGCGTCAGCTCGAGGTATTGAGTACGGGCCTCTTCCATCAGGGAGTCTTCTTGCAGGACGTCGGCAAGGTCATACATCGCCTCGGCGCCGGCGGGGCGCTTTGCCAGATCGGCCGTTAATTGGCGGTATCGTTGAATGCGCCGGCTGACCGCGGGCTCGAGCAGCACCCGCCTCACGCGCGCATAACCGGCGGTCCGCGATTCCGGGAACGCCCGGCTAAGCGCTTGGAGATTCGGTAGGTAGTGCGGATCGGCGTCGTCGAAGCAAAGGAGGAGTTGGGCCGGATGCACGTCACCCTCCGAAGATCCGGCGCCGTCGCCGAAGACTTCGCGAGAGGGCCGCGGGGCATCCGAGCGAGCGAACGATAGCATTTCATGCAATCGTCTCGCTTGAAGAACGAGCAGCTTGAGGTCGACACCCAAACCGCCGGAAGGATCGGCCTTTGGAAAGACGACCGCCCGACCGGTCTCCGATCGCGCGGCGGGTCGAGGGGTCGCCGCGGCGGGATCGAATTGATCGAGCATGGTCTTCAATAAGGCGACGGCCTCGTCGAGACGGCCGGCTCGGGCCTCCAGAATGGAGAGTTTGTAGAGGGCCATCGCGGAGAGGCGCTCGTTGGGGAATTTCTCGCGGATCGATTCCCAGGTGTGATGTGAAGTTCTGGACGGCAGGTCGTTGCGGTATTCGATGCGGTGCATCGATTCCAACTTGTTTCTTTGAACGCGCTGGTCCTGGGTTTGGCCCTTAAGAAAGAGCACGCTGGGCACGTGCGGGGATTGCGAGAAGTGCTCAATGAAATCGTCGCACAGCGCCACCGCGCGGAGACGATCAGACTCCGCTTGAACGAGCCCGTCTTCGATTCCTTTTTGGAGCATCTGCCGGTGGATGGAGTCGTAGGATTCGCCGGAGGTCTGGCTCCAACGGCGCGTGGCGGCGAGATGGGCCCAGGCGCCAACGTCAAAGGTGGCGAACAGGGTCGGGCTTTGTGGGCCGATCTGCGATTCGAGAATTCGATAATCCAGCTCGTCGCGTCCGACCTGCGTGTGGAAAAGAACGACCGGCAGGGCGAAGAGCGCCGCCAGCACCGGCGAGACGCCTCCCGGCCGGTAGTTGATGAGCTTGGCTACGGCGAGGACGAGGGCGCAGATGACGCACGAGCCGAGCAGCGCGAGCACCCACGGGGCATAAAGCAGGGCTTTATTCTGGACCGATCTGGCGGCGGAACCCGCCGGCTCCCACGACGCCATGAAGAAATAGATAGCGATGGGGATCAGGCCCACCAACGCCGAGGCATATCGAAAGGAGAATTTGAAAGGGCGTAAGGACGCGAGGGCGCAACCCAGTGCGACGGTCAGGCCCAACCACGGCATCGCGGAGAGAAAGAAGACCATCGCCGAGAAGATGATCGAGAAGGGAAAGCGGTAGAGGATGGCGACGAGGATGGGGATGGAGCACAGCGAGGCGAAGAGGACGCCGACGATGACGCCGTAGATCGGGACTTCCTGCACACTGATCGGTGAGGTGAGGAATTGCGACAGCGTGACTTGTTGCGCTCCCGCGGGGTTGAAGGACTGCCGCATCAGGTCGTCGTAGCCTCCGTAGCGCCAGGGCCAATAGACGCCGGTGCGAAGCCAGAAGGTGAAACAGCAGAGTCCGGCGAAGAGCACAGAGAGGATGAGGAGCATCAACACCGCCCGGCGGCGGTACTTTGGCGCGGTCCGCGACCAGACGTCCACGATCTCCTGCGGCGCTTTCGGGGCGGATGCGGTTGCAACGACGTCGGCCATCAGTCTTTCCAAGCCACGAAAACGGTCACGATCCCCAAGGTCAACCTTCGCGTTTCGATGCGGGCGAAACCGGCGGCGCGAAGCGAGGTCTTCATGCCCTCTTCATCGACGAACGATGAGACCGAGGCGGGCAGGTAGCGATAGGCCCCGGTGCGATCACGGCTGATCCAGGTCGCGATGCGAGGCAAAACGCGTTTGAAATAAAAAAGATAGGCGTTCGCCATCAGCGGCACTCGCGGTATCGAGAATTCAAGGATCACGAATCGCCCGCCGGGCCTAAGCACGCGGTAGGCTTCGGTAAGCCCGCGACACAGGTCCTGCCAGTTGCGGACGCCGAAGGCACAGCTCGCGACGGTAAAGGAATCGTCCGCGAACGGCATCGTCAGCGCGTCCGCCAGGCACCATCGAATCCCACTGCCCGGTCGATCGACCGCCCGACGCAGCATCCGTTCGGCGAAATCGCAACCGGCGACAAATTGCGGCGCGGCATTCGCAAACGCCCTGGCGAAGTCGCCTGTTCCGCACGCCAGATCGAGCACGCGATCGTCCGGCCGGATCGAGGCCATCTCTACGGCGCGCCGCCGCCAGTAGGCGTCGCGGCCGGCGGACA
>CAYMXF010000046.1:0-3543 GCA_964393935.1 uncultured Planctomycetaceae bacterium | reverse complement strand
GCGCTGAATCGTGGGCAACAGAAGGCCGGCGACGAGCAGCGCGACGCCGATCCG
The DNA here is from genome assembly GCA_964393935.1 of uncultured Planctomycetaceae bacterium. Lineage (GTDB taxonomy): Bacteria > Planctomycetota > Phycisphaerae > UBA1845 > UTPLA1 > DATEMU01. The sequence continues at coordinate 3,489 of CAYMXF010000046.1, read as the reverse complement.
CATCTTCCATTGCTCGTATCGCTCGGTGGCGAAATATCGCCGGAAGCCGATTGACTTCTCCACGGCGCGGTCGCGCGCATCGAGAAGCGTGAAAGGCTCGCCGCACTCGGGGCATCTGCGCGCCGTCAGGCTCGTCAGGTTGTAATCGCAAGTCGGACAGAGGTGCAGCGGTTCGGCGGGGACGGGGGCTTGAATCGCCGTCGATTCCGCTTGTTGTTCTATGGAGACCCAGCGGTCCTCGAACTTGCCGCCGGGCGGGAGGTCTTTTGTCGGAGTCAGCGGGGCCAGTTCGATCAAGGGCTTTTTGTCGGGATCGTCTGAATCTTGCGGACGCGCGTTCATCGCTCAAGTCCGTACTCGTCCCACCGGACGTCCACAAGCCGCTTGATTTCGTCGCACATGACAAGCGGCTGGGGCCAGTCGCGAACGACGCCTTCACCCTGGATTTTACGCGTCGCGTCGATGCCCATCTTGCTGCCGGCGGCGAGATAGGGCGCGGAGTGGTCGAGGATGTCCATCGGGCCATCGACGAGAAACGTGTCGCGGCGGGGATCAACGTTCGACCCGACGGCGAACATGACGGCCTGCTCGTCGTGGACGTTGACGTCTTCATCCACAATGACGATGAACTTGCTGAACATCATCTGACCCGCGCCCCAGATGCTGCTGGCGACCTTGCGGGCTTGGAGCGGGTACTCCTTGCGAATCTTCACGAAGCAGAAATTGTGAAACGCGCCCCAGCGTGGAAGGTTATAGTCCACGAGGTCCGGGATGATCATTTGCAAGAGTGGCAGGAAGACTCGCTCGGTCGCCTTGCCCATGAAGTAGTCCTCCATCGGCGGCGGGCCGACGATCGTGGTGGGATAGACCGGCTTCTCACGGTGCGTGATGGCGGTGACGCGGATCGTGGGGAAGGAATCGGCGAGGCTGTAAAAGCCGGTATGGTCGCCGAAGGGGCCTTCGCGCGCCGTTTCTCTCGCGCTGACCCAACCTTCGATGACGATCTCCGCGTTGGCCGGGACGCTGAGCGGGACCGTCCGCGCGGCGACGAGCGGAATGCCGCCGTCGTTGAGGAAGCCGGCGAAGAGTAGTTCGCTGACGGCGGGCGGCAGCGGGCAGGTCGCCGCGTAGGGAAGCACGCTTTCGCCGCCGAGGACGATTGCGATGGGCATGTCCTTGCCTTGCGCCGCCCACATGCGGTTGTGTCGTGCGCCGTCGTGGTGAATATGGCAGTGGAAGATCGCGGACTTCGGGCCGGTGATCTGGATGCGATACATGCCGATGTTGGGCTCGGAGCCGTCGGGGGTGGTCGTGTAGATGCCGGCCATAGTGATGTAGCGGCCTGTAGGGTGGGCCGTGCCCACCTTGTTTGCCGTCAAATGGTGGACATGGCCCACCCTACCGGCGATCACGTCGTCGTCGCTGCCGGCGTCGTGGGGCCAGCACTTGATGATCGGGAGAGAAAAGAGGTCGGCGTCTTCGGTGTGGATGACTTCCTGGCAGATGCCGCGTTTGACCTGTTTAGGCACATAGCCGGCGATCTTCGCCAGTTCCGGGAGCATCTTCATTTTTTCGATGAAGCTCGTCGGCGGTTCGGGCTTCACCAACTTTTGCACTTTGGCGGCGAGCGATTCGAAATCCTCGCATCCCAGGGCCATGCGCATTCGCGCGTAACTGCCGTAGAGATTGATCGCCACCGGCATACCGCTGCCGCGAACCCGCTCGAACAGCAGACCGCGTCCGCCTGTCGCACCATGGACGGGGTCGGTTGACGGCGCACCGGCCAGCCCTTCGGGAGACGGCGACTTGCCGACCCGATCGGCGATCTCGCTGATCTCCAACTCGGGATCGACTTCGGCGCGAATGCGGCGGAGCTGGTCCGCTCGCTCCAGGGCTTCGATGAACGATTGAAGATCGCTGAAGGCCACCTCGAACTCCCGCACTTGTCTTGCGAAGCGACATGTTAACCGGGGAAGAGCGGCCTGTCCCACGGCGGCTCGGTGGGGAGACGTTGAACCGCTATCGGACGCGCACGGAGGGGCGTCGTCGGCTGTTTTCGACGCTTTTATCGCAACCGTCGTGACAAACGAAGTGCGCGGCGAATCGTGTCGATGAGGCCCACGGACGCGACACGTCTTGCGACCGGGACGCGGCTTTCGCGTCATCTCGCTTGGGGGCCGATCATGTCCGACGAAACCCTTCCGCTTTACCACGGCGAGCTGTCCGGCTCCGTCATCATTCCCGAACGCGGCTCGAACGGCGGCCTAGAGACGCCCACGCTCCGATCCCGGCGAGCGAGCCCTCGGAAGGGTTGCGAAAACATTCATGTTTGCTTTTCAGCGGAGTCGGAATCCGGCCAGGGCGACCACGCCGAATGTCCGCTCGTGAATATCTCGGCGAGCGGCATGGCGATCGAATACGATCGGTGTTTGAGAAAGGGCGTATCAGGACACGTTTCTTATTACACGATCAGCCGGATTCCGGTAAACATCAGTTGCATCATCCGACACTGCGACCCGCTGGACAACGGCCATTTTCAAATCGGGCTGCGACTGAATCGGCCGCTCAAATATGAGGAACGCAAGCCGATGCGCGTCGGGCCGGGCCGCGTCGTTTCGCCGCACCTCCGGGCCCGCAAACTGCGGCCGCCGTTGGATACGCCCGAGTCGACGACTTCCGAGCCATCTCCATCGCCGGATCATTCCGGCGCGGCCTCGCGCGAATAAGCTTCATTGCGTTTGACGCCCCCGCCGCGCCTGCGTAACGTAACGCGGGTTCGTTGGCCAGGGAGGCTGCCGTCTTGCTTCGAAAGCTGTTTTCGGCGATTCAGCTCGTACGCCCGGCACAGTGGGTGAAAAACGTCTTCGTCTTAGCAGCCTTGGTCTTCGGCTATCGGCGCGGCGACCCCGAGGCGATCCTGCTGGCCTTCGCGGCCTTCGGCATCTTCTGCCTGCTCTCCGGAGCGGTTTACGCCTTTAACGATTTGAAGGACTATCGGGAGGACCGGCTTCACCCGACGAAATGCCGCCGCCCGGTCGCCAGCGGCGCGCTTTCACCGTTCGCCGCCGGCGTCATCGCCGTGGTCCTGGCCATCGTCGGCATGGCGGCATCCGTCCAACTCCAGGCGGGGCTGGCCCGGGCCGCCGCTTGTTTCCTTGTTCTGAATCTCATTTACACGTTCTGGGGCAAGCATCGCGTCCTACTGGACGTGATCTTGATATCGATCGGTTTTGTTCTTCGCGCGCTGGCCGGGGCGCAGGCCATCAACGTCGAGGTGTCCGCGTGGCTCGTCATCTGCACCTTTACGCTCTGTTTGTTTCTCGGCTTCGGCAAACGGCGATGTGAACTCGCCACGCTTGAAACAAACTCCAAGGCGGCCCTCCATCGGCCGACGCTTGCGACCTACACTCCGGCGCTCCTGAATCAATTGCTCTCCACGAGCGGCGGGATGGCCATGATCACCTATCTGCTCTACACCCTCGATCCCGG
>CAYMXF010000045.1:15899-17526 GCA_964393935.1 uncultured Planctomycetaceae bacterium | reverse complement strand
TTGCCGCTGAGACAGCGGTGCTGGTCATCAGGTCCAGGGTCGCGAGCGGCGACGGGCGGCCGATGGTGACGAGTTCCAGGAACGGCCGGGCATCGGCCCCGAAGAGGAGCGGCAGGCCGCGCCAAAGGAAGGAGAACGTCGGGCCGGTCTCCCAGATCGGGCGCAGGCCGAGGGGCAGCGAGGGGTCGAGCGGTTGGAGACCGAGCGCGGTACGGACGGCGTAGAGGGCGGCCGGGGCAGCGCCGAGGAGCACGCCGAGGATGAGCGGGCCGGCGGCGGATAGGAGGGCGCGAGGCGATGTGATCAGAGCCGCGACTGTAAAGGAGCGCCGCGCGATGTTCGACGCGTAACCCGGCGCTCCCTTACGGTCGCGGCTCTGATCGGCGCGATGACGGATGACGTAGAACGCCCACAACGCGGCGATGACAACGATCATGCTGATCGCCAGAGGTTTGGGTAGGAGGTTCAGCAGGATCATTTGCTGGACGCGGCCGTTTTCGACCCAGACGGACCAGAGGGAGTTGATAGTGAGAATCGCGGCAAGGGCGGTGATCGGCAGCGTTGCGAGGCCGAGGCGATCCGCCAAACGGCAAGCCACGGGCGAGCCGTCTCTGAGTTCGGGCAGTGTTTTATTCAAGAACGAGTGCAGCGCGATTGGGGCGGCGAAGAGGACGATCGAGGGGTTGAGCCAGAAGCCGGAGCCGAGAAGGAGGCCGAAGAGGAGCTTGTGAACCGATGGATGGTGAACCCCACCCCGGCCCTCCCCTTTGTAAGGGGAGGGAGCAGAACTGCGTTGCGGCTCGCCGCGCACGAACCATGCGGAGTAGGACCACAGGAGCAGCGAGCCCCAGAGGAGGATTTCGATGTAGCCGCCGCGGGCGGAGATGGACCATTGTGCGAACATCGGCGAGCCTGCGAGCAGCGACGCCGCGCCGAGAAAAGCGCCGCGCCGGCCGAACCAGCGCGTCAGCATCAGGTATTGCACCGAGACCAGCGCGGCAAAGAAGAGGGCGGGGCCCATGCGCAGCGCGGTGATCGGGTTGTCGAAGAGCGGCGAGATCGCGGCGATGACGTAGGCTTCGAGGGCGCCCATGTAGCGCTGGCCGTAGAAGTAGATCGGGAAGTGCCGCCCCGCCGCGATGTCCTGGGCCATGAGGCCGACGATGGCCTCGTCGGAGTGCAGGAGCGTCTCGCCACGGGAGATGAGCGGCCAGCGGACGGTGATGGCGGTGATGAAAAGCGCGGCGGCAAGGAGGAAATCCGTTGTTCGTAGCGGACAGCGCCGCCACATCGCAAGCTCGGGGGCAGCGTCCATATCGTGTCGGACGGCCTTCGAGGGAGCGGCGCGCACTCCTTCGGAGTTGCGGCTAAACGGCGGCGATTTCGCTTCTGCGAGTCCGAGCATTTTGACGTTTTGACTTTTCGGCGTTTCGGCGTTTCGTTACGACATCTTGCCGCTGCGCAGGATGGCGATCAGCAGCCACGCCGCCATGAAGAAGCTGATGGCGTAGCCGACGAAGCCCAGATACCGGATCGGCACACCGAAGATGGTGACTTCGGTTTGCATCGAGAGGAGCATCGTGCTGCCGATAATCGTGGACGCCACGAGGACGGAGAAGGCCAGGCG
>CAYMXF010000045.1:13459-15799 GCA_964393935.1 uncultured Planctomycetaceae bacterium | reverse complement strand
ATCGTCGCCAGTTCGAGGCGCTTGAGCGGCAGGCCGTAATATTTCTCCAGCCAGAGGCGCAGGTCGCGCGCGAGGACCTGACGGTTCGTGTCGCGGCCGAGCGCGCCCAAGTCCGCGAGGACGTCGATCAGGACGTCGATCTCCTTGTTGACGGTCGCGATGATACCGATCACGAGGCGACCGACGAGTTCGTCGTCGATCTGGCCGACCATGCCGAAGTCGAAGAGCACAATCCCATCCGGCGGGCGGATCAGCAGGTTGCCGGGGTGCGGGTCGGCGTGGAAGAAGCCCATCTCGAAGTACTGGTGCAGGAAACACTCGGACAGATGCCGGGCGAGGGCCTTCTTGTCGATGGCCTGACCGCCTTCGAGCGCGTCGCGGAGCCGCACGCCGTCCATGTACTCCATCGTGAAGACGCTGTTGCCCGTTAGGTCCCAGCGCACTTGCGGGGTGTGAATGTGCGGATCGTCCTTGAAGGCCTCGTAGAAGCGCGTCGTCGTCGAGGCCTCGTTGACGAAGTCCAGCTCGCGGCGGATCGTGTCGGAGAACTCGTCGATGATCGTTTTGGGGTGATAGGGCCGCAGCTCGGGGAAGAGCGCTTCGGCCCGCTCGGCCATCCAGCGGAGGACGTAGATGTCGAGTTGCACGACGTGGTCGATGCCGGGGCGTTTGATCTTGACGACGACGTCCTGCCCGTCGGTCGTGGTCGCGCGGTGGACCTGCGCGATCGAGCCGCTGGCGAAGGGCTGGTCGGTGAATTGGCGGAAGGCCTCTTCGACGGGCACGCCGGTGTCGTCGAGGAAAATGCGCTTGGCCTGCTCGACGGGAAAGGGGGTGACGTCGTCCTGGAGCTTTTCGAGCGCGGCCAGAATCTGCGCCGGCAGGATGTCGGGTCGCGTGGAGGCGATCTGTCCCAGCTTGACGAAGGTCGGCCCGAGTTCCTCGCAGACGCGGACGAGCCGCGTGCCGATGGCGGCGAGCGGATCGACTTCGTGCTCCTCTTCCTTTTCGCGGCGGAGCCAGGACGGCGACGGGACGTAGCGGCCGAGTTGGAGGCGATCGACGAAATGCCCGAAGCCGTGCTTGGACAGGACCTGGGCGATGACGCGGAGCCGCGCGAAGGTCTTGACGGTTTTTGGCAGAGTGGCGATGGACACGTTTGACGCCTTAGCGATGTCTGGTCGGGTAGAGGACCGACGTAGAGGGATTCGGTTCGATGCGGCCCATATTCGGGGGGGGAGAAGGGGGAGTCAAATAACGTACGGGGCCAAGGACCGGGGTTTAGGGGCTTGGAAGCTGCTCTACTCCGCCTCGATAACCGTAACCCTTCCAAATCGTGAAGTATCGCAGTGTGGGTTCCAGCCCCGGGGCGGAAGTGTCCACACGTTCGACGCGGTCGAAGTGCTTGGCCAATTCTTGTTGATAGGCTCCCTCGTCCGGCCATCGGCCCGCGCGGAAGAGGAAGGCGTCGCAGCCGGTTGGGATTTGTTTCAGTGGGCCCCATCGTTCGAACTGCTGACCGTAGGGGCTGCGGCCTTGGTCCAGACTGAAGGCGTAGTCGAGGTTGCGCGAGTAGTGCATGGCGAGGGAGGCTTGGGCGTAGGAGAGGGCCATGACGACCGTACGGCTCTTCGCGTCCATGCGCTCGCCGGAGGAATCCAAGTAGCGGCCGAGCGCGGGCCAACCGTAGAGTTCGGCCGTGGGTTTGTCGGGGTCCTTCGCGTCCATCTTGGCGAAGATGTCGTGCATCGTCGGGGCGGGAACCAGCGCGGTTAACAGTAGCACCCACCAGAAGCCCATAGTCATGATGAGGCCGACGACGACGGCGGGGCGATACCAACGACGAAATGCGCCGACGCGGCACGTCTGCACGAACAGAATGATGAGCGGCACGAGGGCCGGCGCGGCGTAGTGGGCGCGGGCTTTGAGCGCCGCGCTGGTGATCATGAATGCCAGGAGAGGGCCGAGGCCCATCGCGGCTAGGTAGGTCGGGCCTGCCTTTCTGTGTCGCAAACCTTGACGAGCGCTCGTAACACCGGCGGCGACGAGCCCCAACGCCAGCAGCGGCGAAGCGTAGAGCAGCAGTTGTCCTAGATAGAGCCCGATCTGATCCGGATGAAATGATATGTCGCGATGGCGCTTGAAGAAGTTGAATCCGAAGGTGCGCCACTGGTGCTCGGCGTTCCAGATGATGACCGGCAGGAAGCAAACGGCGGCGACGGCGAGGGCCAGGTAGGGACCTGATTTCATCAGGTGCCGCCGGTGCGCCGGACTGACCACCAGGTACACCAGCGCGCAGATTGGAAACAGAAACGTCGTGAAATTGCAGTTCAGCGCGGC